>SDWK01000005.1 GCA_004195335.1 Shewanella sp. | reverse complement strand
TCTCGTGGGCTCGGAGATGTGTATAAGAGACAGATCCTATCGTATTCCCCTGACGAACCCTTCGTTCTGAGTGGGCCTAAGGTCCGACGCTATAACGACATTTGGTATCTGTGGTACATCGCGGGCCGCAAGTGGAAGGTTGTCGAGGGTAGGTCAGAGCCTGTTTACAAAATACGCATGGCAACTTCTCCTGATGGCATTCAGTGGACTAAGTTAAATAAGGATCTGATCGAGAGCCGCATTGAAGAAGATGAAGCACAGGCCAGCCCTGATGTGTTCTACGCCAACGGCAAATATCATATGTTCTTTTGTTATCGCTATAGCAGCCACTATCGCGGCAAAGATAATGGTTACCGCATTGGCTACGCCTCCAGTCTTGATTTGGTTAATTGGGTGCGTGATGACAAAAGGGCAGGTATTGATGTTTCTGAATATGGATGGGATGCTGAGATGATCAGTTACCCGCATGTGTTCGAGCTAGATGGAAAGACTTATCTTGCCTACCTTGGTAACGGAGTTGGTAAATACGGCTTCGGCTTGGCTGAATTGGAAGGTACGTTGGATTAAAGGGTATCGATGATGAGATGGAAAAAACTCGGTAAGATATTTGACCCGACTCAATACGAGTTACCAAATGACTGCGAGCAGTTCGCCCAGTCACCCCAGGCATTGGTTTTCGACGACTTTGTGCGTATCTATTTCTCTACACGTTCGATTGATAAGAAGAACGGTAAATATTTGAGCCATATCGCCTTCGTCGATATGGACAAAAACCTCAGTGGCGTTGTTCGTGTATCTGACCATGCGGTTATCCCGCTTGGTAACCTCGGTTGCTTCGACGAGCATGGCATATTTCCGATAAACGTAATGCGCCGAGGTGATGCAGTTTTTGCTTACACCTGTGGTTGGAATCGTAGGGTGTCTGTTTCTGTGGATACCGCTATTGGTCTCGCCATCAGCCACGATAATGGTGAAACCTTTGAGCGTATCGGAGACGGCCCTGTTTTGGCGGCGTCACCGTTCGAACCTTGTCTTGTTGGTGATGGTTTTGTGAAGGTAATTGGCGGTTTCTTCCATATGTGGTACATCTTCGGTACTGGCTGGAAAAAATATGATGAGAATTCATCGCCGGATCGTACATATAAAATTGGTCACGCTACTTCTGTTGACGGCATTGAGTGGACAAAGGAGGAGGGGAGGCAGATCATACCTGATCGCCTGGGGGTAGATGAGAGTCAGGCTCTACCGACGGTAATTGAAATCGACGGTAGGTATCACATGTTTTTCTGTTATCGGCAATCGTTTGATTTCAGAAAGAATGCGGGCCGAGGATATCGCATCGGGCATGCGTATTCTGATGACTTGACGAACTGGGTCCGCGATGATGAGAACCCAAGTTTCGATATCGCTCAGGGTGAGTGGGACTCGGATATGCAGTGTTATCCGCATGTATTCGAGTTAGATGGCAAGGTGTACCTGCTCTACAATGGTAACGAGTTCGGGCGGTATGGCTTCGGCGTGGCGGTGTTGGAAAGATGAGCGGGGCTGTTATTTTTTTTATGAATAAGGCATCTGCGGCCGTAATATTAAGTCATTTGTTAGCATGCGATACCGATTTTGTAGAATCTTTGATAGCTCGCGTCGATTTGAGAGAGTATGCAAATAAAATTGCCAACTACTCCATGAGGTTTGAGGCATGGTCTGGTGAGTCACTGGTTGGCATGGTGGCAATCTACTGCAACGACCTAGAGACTCGAGCTGCACATATCACTAGTGTCAGCGTTATAAATAAGATCCAGGGGAAAGGCATTGCTACCCAATTGCTGAGTCAATCTGTCGAACATGCAAAAAAAATTAGAATGCAGCGTATATGTTTGGAAGTCGATAGTGGTAACCGTGCAGCGATTGCGCTGTATGAAAAGTGCGGATTCGTAGTGGGTAGCACAGGTAATCCAATGATTGTAATGGACTTATTTCTAGATGTGGAGAAGTCAATTGAACAACGATCGCAACTACAATATTGAGATAAAAGACACTGCAGATCATCAATATGCGTATAGCTTTGATTTCGACGTCATACACCCTTATATGATCAAGTCATTTGAGCCCTTTTTTAAAAAAGGCAGTATGCTTGAGTTGGGTAGCTTTAAGGGGGATTTCACCAGGAGGTTGTTGTCTTGTTTTGATGACGTGACCTGTGTCGAAGCTTCTGGTTCAGCTATTGAAGAAGCAAAACGGAAATTGGGTGATCAAGTAGACATCGTAAATTCGGTGTTTGAGGATGTGATGCTGCCTAGGCAGTATGACAACATCGTACTTACTCATGTGTTGGAACACCTTGATGACCCGGTTAAGGTATTGCGCCGAATTAATGATGAGTGGCTAGCTGAGGGCGGAAGGTTTTTTCTTGTTTGCCCCAATGCCAATGCGCCATCCAGGCAAATTGCTGTCAAGATGGGCTTAATCACTCATAACTCTGCTGTTACCTCGGCGGAAGCCGAGCATGGGCATAGATGTACTTACACGTTGGATGCCTTGGAGCGAGATGCGGTTGCCGCTGGATTGAATGTGGTTCACCGGTCGGGTATTTTCTTCAAGGCATTGGCGAACTTTCAATGGGATCGACTGCTTCTGACTGACATCATATCCAAGGAATATCTGGATGGTTGCTATAAGCTTGGACAGCAATATCCGGATTTATGCTCGAGCATTTTTCTGCTGTGCGAGCGAGGTAGCGACGGATGAGCCTTTCTGCAGTTTGCTTAGTGCTTTCCTGACATTTTACCTTGATGAGCATTTCTTTAAAAAAAAACATCCTTGCCAACTACGCAAGCCAGATTTACGTTACGTTGGTAGGCATTATAATGTTGCCCCTGTTTATTCGTTACATGGGAGCCGAGGCCTATGGCTTGGTGGGTTTCTTTGCAATGTTGCAAGCTTGGTTTCAGTTGCTCGACATGGGTCTAAGACCCACGATGGCGCGGCAAGCGGCGTGCTATATGGGGGGGGCGTTGGACGCGCTCACCTTGCGCCGTTTGCTAAGGACATTAGAAGGTCTTTTTATTGGTATCGCTGTGCTGGGTGCAGCAGGCGTAGTCTCCGGAGCCAATATTATCGCCAATCAATGGCTGAAAGTGACCGTCCTCTCGTTGGACGAGGTGCGCAGTGCTGTCATGATTATGGGCATAATCGTCGCGTTGCGCTGGACTAGCGGCCTGTATCGAGGGTGTATCAGTGGTTTTGAGCAACTGGTGTGGTTGAGTGGTTGGAACAGCATTATAGCCACGTTACGTTTTGTCTTGGTTATCCCGTTTTTTATCTTTGTCGGTACATCCCCCACCGAATTCTTCAGCTACCAGTTGGCCGTGGCCGTACTGGAATTGACAGTGCTGATTACGAAGAGTTACCGTTTGATGCCAAAGGTGAAAATGACCGAGCGATTGCCCTGGGAATGGGAACCCCTGCGCGGCGTACTCAAGTTTTCGTTGAGCATTGCCTTCACCAGTTCGATATGGGTTCTTGTTACGCAGACCGACAAACTGGTTTTATCCAAAATATTGCCACTGACCGACTATGGATATTTCACTTTGGCGATATTGGTAGCGAGTGGGGTGATGATGACTAGCGGTCCCATTAGCAGTGCGATCATGCCACGCATGACTCGGCTACAAGCCGAGGGTGACGAGACAGGGTTGATTCACTTATATCGTAACTCGACCCAGATTGTGGCCGTAATAGCCATACCTCTGGCACTTATGCTGGCGTTTTTTGCTGAACAGATTTTGTGGGCGTGGACGGGAGATGCGCTTCTTGCTGCCAAGGCTGGCCCCGTATTGGCGCTTTACGCCATTGGTAATGGTATTTTGGCTTTGGCAGCCTTTCAGTATTACCTGCAATTTGCCAAAGGTAATTTGAGGCTACACTTGATTGGTAACGTCATATTTGTTCTGTTGCTGATTCCATCGTTGATCTGGGCGACTTTTCAATATGGAATGATCGGGGCTGGCTGGGCCTGGTTAATATCAAATGCATTTTCTTTTTTTCTTTGGGTGCCCGTTGTGCATCGACGTTTTGCAAGTGGTTTGCACTTGCCTTGGTTGATGCGTGATATTGGCGCCATTGCGCTGCCAACAACGATAGCGGTTTTATTGATGTCTCTATTAATGGAGTGGACAGAAAATAGGCTAATTGTCGGCGTAAAAATAATGGGGCTTACTCTGGTGGCTGTGTTTGTCGCAATATTAGGTTCCAATTGCGTGAGGGAGTGGCTTGGAAGCCGATGGCGCTTACGCAGGCCAACATGAGGAGTTTCAATAGTGACAATTAGCAAAACATCTAAAGTCTCAGTATGTGTGATTACCTATAATCAAGAGAAATATATCCGTCAGTGTTTACAAAGCATAGTCGAGCAAGTAACAGATTTTGATTTTGAGATAATTGTAGGTGATGATTGCTCAACAGATAACACTCGCCTGATTATTCAGGGTTTTATTGATAAATATCCAACAGTTTTTAGGGCCATATTTCAAGAAGCAAACACTGGTGGTTCTAAAAACAATATAGATGTACATAATGCCGCAAAGGGTGAATATGTTTGTCACATAGATGGTGATGACCTTTGGTTGCCTGGGAAGCTTCAGGCGCAGGTTGATTTTCTTGATAATAACTCTGAATTTAGTGTTGTCTGGCATCGAATGAACTTTTTTGATGATTCAGGGAAGTTTTGTCCCGGCGACCGATTTGATTATTCCATGTTTGAAGATGGGGTGGTTACTTTTTCTCAATCGTTGCGGATCGGTTCAGTGGCTGCATTTAGCAGCATAATGTATCGATTCGCTGTGTGGGAGGTTAAGGACCCAAGTTTTCAGGCCCTTGATCTTTATTTTACATGGGAATTCCTTACTAAGGGTAATGGGAAGATTTTGGATCAAGTGCTAGGTGGCTATAGGG
>SDWK01000421.1 GCA_004195335.1 Shewanella sp. | reverse complement strand
AGATGTGTATAAGAGACAGCAATAATAATGATTGGTCAGGTCATGGTTTAGTTGACTCATATCTTCAATCCCCACAGCAGGCTACATTTATCGCAAATGAAATATTGAGAATTGCTAAAGCCATGATACCTGTTCCTGTCTACAATCAGTCTTATTCATCATCTTCAGTATTTTCAAGCTATGGATCCTCCCCAAAAAGTGAAATCCTTGATGTGAATTTTATCCATGGTGGGGTATATCGTTATGAAGGTCTCCCCCAAAGTGTGATTGAAGAGTTTGAGTTAGCAACTTCTCAGGGTCAATACTTTAACGTCAATATTAAAGGTGTCTACCAATATGAAAAACTGGCGACTTCAGGGGGGATATAAATAATTTGTCTGATTAAAACTAAAAAAGCCACCGGCACTACTCATATCTAAGTAAGAGGTGCTCGATGGCTTTTGCTTTTTTCTATTTCTTAGAACCTAAAACTTACAGCTTACCTTTATCTAAGAACCGCTCAAGGCTGACGCTTTTGATTGCTTCTCCTCGCAACTAGCAACTCGTGACAGCTTTCAACTTCTTTAAGCCATTCTCTGTGTCGGCTTCCAACGCAGTAGCTGAGTCGGTAACTTCACCCCTTGTGAGGTCAGTGAGTTAACGCGGTTAAGATATGCGGCGCCATACATCAGGTGCTTAGCCAAGTCGACCGCATTACGGTCTTGGTAGTTATCTAAGTAGATGCCCTTGGCCCATTGGTTGAATGCACCCAGTGCCGGACCTGCCCAGATTTGGTAATCCATCTCACGACCTACTTCACCTGAGTTTGACCAGCGGCTTGAAAGTCCGAGGTACCAGCGGAAGATTAGCGCCATCTTACGCTTAGGGTTTCCCTCGGCGCGCTCAATCTGCTTAGGATCTCGCTCGTTAAAGTGAGCGACTGTGCCGGCCCAGATATCATCGAGACTCGAACGGAATACCTGTTTTTCTAGCTTCTCACGCTCATCACTCGGAATGGATTCGATAGAATCATAGCGGGTGTAAAGTTCATACAGCTTATTAGCGCGCATCGGGAAGAGGGTGCCACGCTTCACTACTTGCAGCTTAACGCCCATCTCGAACATATCGGCAGCGGGGGCCATGGTCACATCGGCCATCTCAGTGGTGGCGAGTAGTTTGCGGGTATGCTCGCTGGCACCGGCTTCGACACAGGCTTGGTTGATAGAGCCGGTAACGATATAAGCCGCGCCCATGTTAAAGGTGGCAAGCGCCGCATCTGGGGTACCTACACCACCACCACAACCGACGCGTATTGGTGTGTCGTACTGGTATTTGGCTTGGATCTCCTCTTTGAGCGCCAAGATTGTAGGCAATAACGTCACTAATGGACGGTTATCCGTGTGTCCGCCAGAATCGGCTTCGGCTGTGATGTCATCGCTCATAGGAACAAGTTGTGCAAGTTCCATCTGCTCTGGGGTGATAGCACCTTCATCGACCAGCTTCTGCAGTATCTTAGCCGGTGCAGGCATCATGAACTTCTCTGCCACTTCGGTGCGGCTGACTTTAGCAATCACCTTGTTAGCGATAACGATATTACCATGGGCATCACGGCTAAGGCCGGCTGCACGGTAATAGACAATCTGTGGCGTCAAACCGAGAAACGCCGAGGCTTCAACGGTGCGAACTTTATGCTTTAGAAATAGCTCGACACTGCCACGCTCTAACGCTGGCTCGCTTGGACTGTGAATAAGATTGAACATGTATGGGCCGTTTGGAAGGGCTGCTTGTATACGATGAATAGCGGCTTCGACACGGCTTGGTATCAGACCCGCTGCACCAAAGGAGCATAAGATCCCGGCTTTACCCAGTGCAATAACCAGCTCTTCAGATGAGATGCCGTTGGCCATAGCACCGGCATAATAGGCGTATTTTACGCCGTGTACGCGGCGGAAATTACTGTCGCCCAGGCTTTCAGTGCCTAAGGCCGGGGTAAATGCGCTGACCGGTAGTGAAGTGCTGTTAGCGGCTTGTTCGCCAGCGTCATCTGAAACGACCTTGGCGGTTTGTGCAATACCAAAGCCTTTCTCACTGTGGTTGACGACATAACAGCCACGGCTGAAGTCTTTCAGCTGTTGCTCCATCGCATTAGCATCGAAGCTGACGTTAGCCTCTTCAACCTGCCATGGCCATGGAGAGAGCATTTCGCTTGTTGTAGTAGGATTCATTATATTTAAGACCCTTATTAATTCTATTTTTTAGTTGAGTCACCTTGGTCACTCAACTGTATATTCGTGTCAAAAATGGAGGACTCAATGAGTCCTCCATTTATCAATTAAGAAGCTTCTTCTATGCAGATGGCAATATCTGTGACTTCATAAATTCTAAGGCCATCTTTACTCAAGCTGGCGTTACCTGTGATCACTTTCTTACCATCGACATCTTTAACCGATGTGATGCTGACATCCATCGACATCTGCTTGTTCAGCGGGTTGATTTGACCGCGGTACTTCCACTTGATGTCAGACAAGATTTGACCAAACTTTGGATTGTTAAATCCGGCGCCTAAATCTTTGGTGATGGCGTAAGTCTGCATGGTTTCGATAATCGCTTCAACACCCAGTGAACCCGGCATAACCGGATCTTGGTGGAAGTGGAACTGGAAGAACCAATCGCTTGGGTCGATAGTACGCTCGGCGTACAAATAACCTAAACCTTCGGTGCCGCCTTTTTCAACGATTTCGACACTGTCGATAAAGTTTAACTGTCCACCCGCTAAGCGGTAGTGTGGCTGACTGGCTGGGGCATTAAAGTGACGGCTACTCTTGTCGAGCAGGTTCACCTTGTGATCCGCAGGTACGCCATTCGTCACATGCCAAGGCTGGGTGACCTTACCGTTATCGAGACCTAGCTGATCTTTAAGCGCATCACCCTTAAAGTAACCAAATACAGCCTTACCTTCATAGAAAGGCACACCATCAGTGCTCAGCTCGAAACTGAAGCTCTGGATGATGTTAGTGCCTGCCATTACAGTCGATAGAAGGCGTGAGTCGTTACGAATAGTCTTACCGCGAAGGTCGACATTGCGTAGCATCTTGCCGTTACCGTCTAAGTTACGGAAGAAGAGCTCAAGCCCAGGGAATCCAAGCGTGGTGCCCATGTAGCCGGAGATGAAACCATTTGGCTGCAAGGATATTTCCATCAATATCGAGTACGGCATGGTGGCTGCGTGGTTATTTTTGTCAAAATACCAGGCATCATTAGGTACTTCATACTCGGCAATACACGATGAAGGCTTCTTAAATTCGCCGCGTTTACCCTTGACCTCAATCACACGAGTGGTCACCTGCAGATCGCCACAAGGGGTACGTGGTGGGATCATGCCGCGATAGATTGAGAACTCAGGTCCGAAACAGTTTTCGATATTACCGGTCGCAAACTCAAACATGTGATACGGCGTAAACGGCACGGTATCGGGTACGCGGTTAGGGTAATCCGGCGTCATTGGCGCCTCGACATGGGAGATAGGAACTACGCCCTTGTTCGGTGCTTTGGTCAAGTCAGGAATTTGTGCCATCAGTGGCGCATTCTTCGACGCTGGCTGGTAGCTTTTTGTCGCTGGCGCTGCATTGTTAATCGCCGCTGGTGTTGTGCTAGAAGTCAGAAGTGGGTAGCGGGTACACTCATCTTCTTCTTTAATCATCACACCTAAGTTCTGGAAGTCGACAACGGCTTTACCATTAAGCAGGATGTCGATATTCGCCTTGGCGTAGGGGCGTGGGCTGAAACCAATTTCGGTCACTTCCATGCGATAGGTCAGTACGCCTGATTGTGGCAGTACTTGTCCGCGACAACGTACCTGCTGTGATGCATTTTCCAATGGCTGGAAACGACCATTCTTCGTCTGGGTGTGCATACCAAGATGTAGCATATAGAACTGCAGTAACTGACCACAACCTTCGGCCATCAATGAGCCTGCCATCACCTGATCACCTTGGAAATGACAAGGGAAATACCAGTGGTTAGCTTCGAGCTGCTTATGACCTTCGATAAGACCCAGTCCCCAGGTGCCGCCGTTACGCTCAACTTTGCTGACCTGTTCGATCATCAAAAACTTCTCAGCAGCGAAGCATAGCGAAGGTTGAGCCGGGCCTGCGTGATTAGGGCCGAAACAGCCTTCGATATCGGCGGTCAGTAGCTTGTGGATCTCGCCATAGTCGAAACTGGTCTTAGGGCAGTCCAATAGTGGGTTGAAGGTCTTCTTAACGACAAGTGCGCGCGCCTTAATCTCATCTTCGGTGCGAATAACGCCTTTACCGTCGGCAAGCTCTTCGTCGGTGAAGAAGCCGGCACAGCCGCCGTCCATCTTCAACACCATCTTGTCACCAACGAAACATTCGTAAGAGAAGAAGAACAGCAAGGTTTCGCCGTTACGGGCGTAGTTATTAATCTTGATATCATAACGTAGGGTATCGCCACCACGTGGCAGGTCGCCCAAGAAGGTGAGGGTACAATCGAGTAGTCGATAGACGCGCTCGCCCTTGTTTTCGAAATCGATGCCTAAGTAGCTAATCAACATCAAGTCACACTGGCCCGACTCAACCGCCACAGCCCATGGGATCTGACCATCGACCAAGTAAGGTGCATCGGCCGGAATATCATATTCTGTGGTCATAGAACAAGGTTTGAACTCGTTCATGGTGGCATCGAGTTTAGTGACACGTGATACCAACAGGTAATCTGTGGTCGGTAGACGTACGCGACGTGAATAGCTGTCGATGATGGCATAATCGCTGCCAAAGACATTGGCGATATCACCTTCGGCATACTCGACCAGATCGGCATAGTTCCAGATACACGGCTTAAGCATAGGCGTCGGCGCTATGTATGGCGGAACGTTTGCATGATCTGGCGTCAAAGGTGTGGCCACTGCTTGAGTTACATGGCTAACAGGCGCTGCAGGACTGATTTGAGTGGCAGTCGGATCTGTAGTAACAGGTGCCTGACCCGTCGCTTGGGCTATCTCTTGATTGAGTTGTTGTTTTAACAGGGCGTCGGCCACTTTCATACCCGCAGAGCGGCTCTGTAAAAAGGCCTGGTGAGCTTGCTGAGTGAGCTGTTGATTGTGCTGGAATGCCGCTAAATCGCCTGCTGACAGATCGATAGGCGTGCTTGGCGTCGTTGTTAACTTAGATTTAGTTGTCATAGCTTTGGCTGTCACACTCTGTTTAGTGATCATAGGGGTACCCGATGCTGGAGTAGAAGTCACAGGTACTGCTTGATGTTTTAGCTGTTGCGGGCGCGCGATGATTGCTTTTGACTGTTTAACCACAGACGAAGCCGTGCCTAGGGCAAGCTTGCTCTGAATCGAGGTTAAATTTGCCAGAGGCGTCTCGATGATATGCTGGTAGATATCTCGCCCGCCTAAGGTCACCTGCTTTAACAGCTGATGTTTAGCATCGGACTTCAACTCACTACTTAAACGCAGTGATAGTGCTTGCTGTTGGCTGGCACTTTGACTGATTAGCAGCTGTGAAATCTGGTTTTCGCTGATGTTAGTGACCAGTGCTGTATTCTTGTCAGCCTGACTGTGGTGCCGTGAAACATTCAATAGACCATGGAGCAGACTTGCCATTCCCGCCGCGGCGAAACAGTGGCCGATACGGCTATCTGCGCTGGTGGACCTCGCGTTAGGGAAGGCGGCGTTAGATAAGCTTGTTTGTGCGCTCGTCAGGCTTCCCGGTGCGATATTGGTTTCATTGACGCAGATACTGCTTGAGTCTGTGCCAGTTTGGGTCAGTAACTTATCGGTAACCGCTGATACTTGCTCTGCATGACCGAAGGCGAGGGCGTCAATCTGCCCATATGAGCGTTCAAAGGTCATCTCATCTTTGACTAATACCAGAGCACCGGCCCCTTCACCCACATTCCAGCCTTGCTTATTGGCTGAGTCGACTGGATGGTTGCCCGGTGACATGGCCACTGGCGAGAGATGGTTTTTCAGTATCACCTGCTCGAAGCTACCAGAGAGGTCGACGGCGGCAATCACCACAGCGTCTAAATTATCTTCGCTGATAAGGTTTTGTGCCACATCGATACAGCGGCTGACCGATTGCTCGGCGGCAGAGATGGTAAATGCCGGACCATTGAAGTCCCAAAGCGAGGCAACACGCGATGCCATGATATTGCCGATAAAACTGGTGTATTGATTCAGCTTAGCGGCATCGAGGACACTGTCCATCGCAATCGCTTCGAGTTCTTGGTACTCATCGCTGCTTAGGGTCACGCCCATGGCTGCTAGACTTTCGTTCAATTGAGTATGCAGGTTTACACGGCCGCGGAACTGATGCAGTTCAAGCTCGGTTTCCATGGCAACCAATACCGCCACTTTCTGACCCGGTTTGAGCTTAGCGTCACGAATCGCTTCATCGGTGACACGCATCAGCATAAGCTGCTGTGAGATCAGGCGATCATCTTCATTCGGTGGTAGCTTAAAGCGCAGGAAGTCGAGTTCGAAACTGTCAATATAGGCACCTTGGGGGGCGGCGTTAAGGCCAAAACGGCTAAGCAGTTCAGGATGCTTCTCCAGCCCTTTCCAACGTTTCTTGGGAAGTTCTATAAACCCATGACTCTCCGCGCCGATTGCCTTATCGAGCTGGTTGATGCAGCTTAGCGGACCAAAGTGCGATGCTAAGCCTACGATCTTTAAGGGAGCTGGATTGATAGGCATTGAAGTTGATGTCGGGGAAATAGTCGCGTTTTGCTTGCCAGCGCCTGCTGTTTGTTGACCAGAGTAAGACTCCAACAAGAGGTGAGCGTTACAACCACCGAAGCCAAAGACGGATACGCCAGCATGGCGCAGCTGATTACCTTCCTTCATCGGCCAGGGCTGTACTTGATTTGGCAGGGTTGGTGAACCAAACAAGCCATTAGGCGAAGAGATGGCATCGCTGATATTGATACTTGGCGGTAGCACGCCCTCTTTCATGGCGAAGATCATCTTCATGATCCCCGGCATGCCTGCTGCAGTCAGTAGGTGGCCTAAGTTAGACTTGGCAGAGCCTATCAGTGGTGTATCGGTGCCAGCTAGCTTGTCTTCGAAGAAGGTCTCCATCGAGGTGAGTTCAATCTTGTCACCCAATGGTGTGCCGGTGGCATGACATTCGATCACTTCGATATCTTTTGGTTCGATATCACTGGCGGCATATGCACGCTCGAACGCTTTAACCTGGCCTTTAGGGTTAGGGCTCAGTACAAACTGACCCTTACCATCGTTAGATAAACCAACACCGCTAACCACCGCATAGATTTTATCACCATCACGTTCGGCATCTTCCAAACGCTTGAGGACTAACACTCCGGCGCCTTCTCCCGCGAATAGGCCTTTACTGTTACCGTCGAACGGTGCAGAGAAGCCATGATCCGGGTAGGCATGGAAGATAGAGAAGCCCATGTTGATAAAGAAGGGGTCTGCACCAGACACCGCACCAGCCAACATCACATCGGCTTTACCTGTGCTGAGATAGTCACAAGCAAGTTTGAGCGAGTAAACTGAGCTGGCACAAGCCGCATCCAGACTGAGCTGAGCGCTGCCTAAACCGAGTGCATCGGCAACCACTTTTGAGGTGTTATGGGCAATTGAGCCATTGGCACTGTCGAGTGTGGTTTCACTGTGGGCTCGCGCCGTTTGTGCATTTGTTGGGTTTAAACTGAATTTGTCGCTTGTCAGTTTGTCCTGCAGGGCTTTTTCGACCGCGCCGTGATAGATAGGCAAAAAGAGATCATTTGAGCGCTCTGTAGGGAATGATAATGCCCCCATGACCACACCGGTGCGTTGCAGCAATGCATCATTATTTAACGAGATCCCAGCATCTTCCAGGGCTTTACGACTGGTGTCCAGCGCCCAAAGAAAGCTGTTGTCGAGTCCGATTAAACTGTTTGGTGATAGACGGTAGCCATTGGCATCGAAACTGAAGTTTTCGATGTAGCCGCCCTTATCACAGTAAAACCTATCCGATTGTCCCTGTACCCCTTGATAGTCGGCACTGTTCGCACCGAGCTTTTCATTGGTTAAGGTGCTGCGGGAATCTCGCTTGTCGAGCAAGTTTTGCCAAAACTCTTGTGGACTCTTGGCATCAGGGTAAAGCGTCGCTAAACCGACGATGGCGATTTTACTTTGCTTGCTTGCGCTTGAAGCAGGGTGGTTAGAAGTGTTGTCTGTTGAAGACATTAGACTTCCCCTTTGAGTAATGTGTTTTCGTTGGACTGAGTGTTTGAGATCACGGCAGCTGAGGTCACATTCGCTGAATGTAACTGACTGATGCTTATCTCGCGACTAAGACCATCGATAAGTGGCTGCAAAGATAGCGGCACTCGATGACTGATTAATTGGCCCAGTGCTTTTAGTAAGCTGGTGACATCACTGCCACCCTTGGCGTTAACGGGCACGGTACAGCAAGCGCCCGCGGCATCTTTTAGAGGTAAAGAGGCTGCACTTGCATTAGTGCTCTGAGAAGCAACTATATGTGTACGATCCATCTTGGCTATCTTGTCTATAAGGGTGCAATTTTGTCTGTCGGCGCCAAGCTCAATAAATAGCTTAGCCCCCTGAGCCTGAGCACTATGGATAAGCGCGGTAAAGTCTAGGGTATGACAGAAAGTATCTGCAATTGACTTAGCAATAATGTGACTGCTCAGTGCATCAGTTTCATTAACGGCTCGATGAAGAGGAGTTTCGTGGCTTAGATCAGCCGCACTGATGAATTTGATATCGGTTGGTCGTTCATCACGAAGCGGCTGATGATAGAAGTCGATCACATTGCCATGCTCTAACATCGCCGGCGCAGTATGCATGGCGGTGACGCGATTAGCGGCGATGCCACGTTTACCGAGTTTGGCCAGTAGGGCCTTGCATTGAGCTTCGCAGCCTGCGATCACACAAGTATCACCTTGAATGATGGCGAGGTAAGCACGAGGGAATTCGCCGAGCAGAGCTTCGATTGACGCGCTTGGGCTACGGACGACAAAGCTATTCCACACAATCTTTTCATCAAGGTCACTATCTTGTTGAGACAGTTGCCATGCCTCTCTTACCGCGGTCAGTTTTCCTGATATGACCGAGGTAAACAGCGGGTCCGTTTGTGTCTTGTTGATCAGCACATGGGGGTTTTCCCATACGCCAAGACTGGCCCACATCGATGCTTCACCCATGGAGTAACCTAAGGCAAAGTTTGGTGTGATGCTAAACTCTTTAACCAATAGTTGCGTCAGCAGGTAGCTGCTGCCGACGCCGGCAATCGCTAAGTCGCCAAGGGCCATGGCAGGTGTCACTTTGGCATCTAAGTTGTAAATACTGTCTGCTTGCAACATAGACTTCAGATCGCCTTCACGCTCGAGTCGAGCATAAAGCGATGGGAAGTATTGATGCAATTCGCTGAGCATATCGGCGTAGACAGTCCCCACACCTGGGTAGACAAAAGCTAGACCCGCTTCTTTAGCATTACCAAGTGGGGTTGCGGTGAAGTAGGTGCCAGACGGCGTCTTATACTGTCCTTTATCTGCCAATACCTGTGGCAGTGCCAGTTTAAGCGCATTGACTTCTATCTGCATGGCACCAGCCGAGCTTGCTTGCAGTACTGCGGCAAAGCTCGACGTATTCCCATGAGAGGCGTAGTCGATAAGATTGGCTTTCATTAAGGACAAGAGGTCATGAGCAGAGGTTAACTGTTCATTAAGCTTATCGATGGCGCTGTTTAACTCTGTGCCACTATTACCCGTTAGAATAAACTGCAGACGCTGAGTATTGACCAAAGACTTGGGGGCTATAAAGCCTGTACCTTGAGCCAGAATAAAGCTGGTTTGGCTCTGTACATTCGATATGTTTCTGAAGTTTATTGCACCGACTCTGGCTTGATGAAAATCAGTAAACCAGTAATGACTCTTGGCTTGTTTAGGGCCGAGTGTAGCGCCATCAGTGATTTCATCTCGATGGGTTGTTCGAGATGCCAGCTCAGTGATCAGCTGATAAACCGCCGCAAACTGCTGCTGACTATCAAGGTTATCGTGACTTTCAATCTTACTGACGGTGGCAAGTTCACGCTTAGCCTGAGCCAGTGCGAGTTGCATTGTGTCTACTGCAGCGTCGTCACTGTGCTGCATCGCTGCTAAATGCGCATGAGGATGGATCCTCAATTGGGCCGCTTTAAGCGCCGGCATCATCAATAATGATATCGTTGCCGTCGATAGCTGTACAATTTTACCTTCATCGATAGCTTGAATCGTCGTATTTAGCTGCTTTTCAAAGCTTTTATTAAGGTCATCACCAAAGTCATCGATCGCAATCTTGACTATCTGTTCGGATCTAAAAAGCCCTGAGCGGTTAAGCTCAGGTAACAATTGTGAGACTTCGCAGGCGTCAAGATCGGTTGATGGCAGCACCAAAAGCGCGATGCGCAATGGCATCACACTCTGTTGAGGCTCTTCTGTGTATGTCACAGTGTTAGGAGTCCGCTTCACTACTTGGCCTCACTCTTAGCGGCTATTGAAGTGGCCGCTACTGAGGACGCCAAAAATGCATCGTTAAGGCTCTTGCTGATGGTGACTTTCGCCCCCTTCATCATTGCACTCAACTCACCATTTTCGTGATAAAGCGCGACATTGGCTTCAAGTGAACGAGCGCTGCTCTTAACCACTTCTAGTTCGATAACACCTTTGTCACCAAAAGCCATTGGCTTGTTGGAGATAAACTCACCGATAGCAGAGGGCAGGCTAGCTGCACCGTACTTAAGTCTTGCCCATACCAGCATGGCTTGCAGTAGCAGGTCTTCGGCAAATGGCTGACTGCCACCGAGGTGCAATTGAGGCACAAACTGTCCGCAATCGTCACGGTTAACTTTCGGCAATTTAACCGTCGAGATTAAACCTGCATCATCAAAGCGCAGCACATTTTCAATGCCTTGCAAACGTGGCCCATGGAACAGGGTACCGTTGCTATAAAGCGCCTTTGCTGAAGTGACAACCTCAGTTGAGTGTGTGTTTATCAACTTAGGATCAAGAGCCACATTGTCATCGGCAACTAACGTCGCCTTATATTGCGGGCGGCCCTGACAGCTGATCATCGCGCTCATCTGCTTTGGTTGGACACCTTCTAACGGAGTCAATTCAAGGGTCATCTCTTGAACGTCATCGTTTTCGAAGATGATCCCCTTGAGGAGCTTATAGTCGAGGACTTTAACCTGTTGGCCAAGCATCTCGCTTGCGGCTTCACGCATCCACTGTATCGCGCACACTGTTGGTAGCACAGAATTACCGCTAATGCGGTGGTCTTGAATAAAGACCATCGCATTAGGGTTTAAGGCTCTAGTTAAAGAGACTGGTGCTAGCGGGCGTGATGCAGTTTGCACCTCACCCGCATTAAGCTTTTTTACAGAAGATTCCTTTGTTTCATTAGACTGAGAATCACCGCCACCTTGCATCGACGTGCCGACAAGTAACTGCACACCAGTTTCGCTCAGTAGCTGCGTAGCAAATAGCTCAGCACCTGCTTTTAGCGGGATAACGTATACGCCACGGTCGGTAAACATCTTCTTCAGGGCTGGGTTAACCATACCGCCATCCCAAGGACCCCAGTTAAAGCTCATCACTTTAGCTTGCGGGTTACGAGCAGTGAACTGCAGCGCGGCCTTGTTGAGGATATCGTTAGACATGGCGTAATCGCTTTGTCCTGTATTGCCGTAGAAACCTGCGGCTGAAGAGAACATAGCGAGCAGTTTAAGTTTGCTTGAATCGAGTGCCGCGAGTACCGCCTTTAGGCCATTAACTTTGGTGCCGTAGACGCGAGCTAGCTCTTCAATTGTCTTGTCTTGAATGTGTTTGTCAGCCAATACACCAGCACCATGGATAAGACCCGTTATCTGGTGACTCTTACCTTTAAGTGCAGCTGTAATGGCTGTGGTATCGGTGACATCCATGCTGACATACTCGGCACTTGCACCAACAGAGGTAAAGGCTTCAAGGGCACCATGGATCTCTATGCTGCTCTGTACTGGCCAGATTAATGCGTCAACCTGTTTAGGTGTCGGCTTTTGACCTGTAGAGAGAATGTGAGCAATAGCGGCTGGCTTTAGCTCAGTAACCTTCTTGTTTTCAGCCCACAGAGGCAGAGCAATCAATTCACTACGTCCGGCTAGGATGAAGTGTGATTGAGTGCGAGTGGCAAGAGCAAGCGCACATTCGAAGGTTACGCCTTTAGCTCCTCCGGTCACCAGTATTTTATCTGTACTGTTGAGTTGAGCCGTTGCTGTTTTATCACTGGCTTCAGCTGCAACGAGGGTAACTCGTTCGATGTTGCCCTGGCTATCCGTCGATATTCCCACTTCAACCAAGTTAGCTTGCGCGTCAAAAAGTTCAAGGGTTATAGCATCGGCCAGATGAGTCGCATCGACATTTGCTGCGATATCTAATGCGCGGCAAAATACGGTCGGCCACTCATGGCTTAGTGTTTTAGTCAGACCAGACAGTGCCGCTTGGTTTAGCTCAGCATCTTTCAGGGCTTCAGCATTTAAGTAACCAAAACCACCATCGATACGGCTCACTGTGATAAAGCATTGACGCTTATCACTCGATGCCGTCAGCTTAGGCTGTAGCAGCTTAGCCCAAAGGAAGGCTTGGCTTAGATGAGTAAAACTTTCATCACTTAAGTTAACCGCATCTCTTAGATTGCCGTCGCTTGCTTGCGGTTGCAGGTGAATAAAGCCACCAATTTGACCTAGTTGCTGCTCTATTTGGCCGATAACTGCGCTGATACCTGCTTCATCTGTGCTCTTTGCCTGGAAGCTGGCAACATCACTGTTCAGTGGTGATTGCGCATTACCTTCCGGCAGACGCACAACAGCCACGTTTAGACCCAGTTTTGTCAGCTTCTCTGCTAATACTCCGGCGTTGTGGCCATCATCTGTGATCACAACGTTAGTGTCTGCGGCGAAACAGTCGTTAAGTATGTCCGCCGCATTAAGCTTTTTTAGCGCTACCTCGCTGTGAGGAGGAAGCTGTATATTTGAAGTGATTGAGTCAGCTACTGACTTTACCGCGCCAGTTACAGCAGCGCCTGCTGCGGCACTTGCATTAGCCAGTTTTGAGTTCATATAGCTAACGATTTCGCCCAGTGTACGACACTCGGCTAGATCTTCAGGGTTTAACTCAGGAAGGCCTGGAAGCTCATCTTGAACGGTACCTAGAATTTCTACACGCTTGATAGAGTCGATACCAAGGTCGGCTTCCATATCCATGCTCAGTTCAAGCATCTCAGTTGGGTAGCCCGTCTTATCGGCAACCACTGACATCATAGTGTCTTGAACCTGCTCTGCAGAAAGAGTCGCTTCAGCGGCTTGTGAAGGTAAAGATTCTGCGGCGCTTGTTGCAGTTGCTTGAGAACCTACAGAAGGCAACTTGCTGTTCATATAGCTAACGATTTCGCCCAGTGTACGGCACTCGGCCAGATCTTCAGGGTTAAGCTCAGGCAAGCCCGGAAGCTCATCTTGAACGGTACCCAGAATTTCAACACGCTTGATAGAGTCGATACCGAGGTCAGCTTCCATATCCATGCTCAGTTCAAGCATCTCAGTCGGGTAGCCAGTCTTATCGGCAACCACTGACATCATAGTGCCTTGAACCTGCTCCGCAGAGAGTGAGCCTTCAGCGGCACTAACATTAGGAGCCGCCGCGGCGCTAGAGCCTGCGGCGCTTGTTGCTTGAGTAGTTGCACTTCCTGAAGGAAGTTTAGAATTCATATACGCCACGATTTCGCCCAGTGTGCGACACTCGGCTAAATCTTCAGGGTTTAGCTCAGGCAGACCCGGTAGCTCATCTTGTACGGTACCTAGAATTTCGACACGCTTGATAGAATCGATACCCAAATCGGCTTCCATGTCCATCTCAAGTTCGAGCATCTCAGTCGGGTAGCCAGTCTTCTCGGCAACCACTGACATCATAGTGGCTTGTACTTTCTCTGCGCTAAGACCTGTAGAGAGCGAGCCCTCAGCGGCTTGTGAAGGTAAAGAGCCTGCAACGCTTGTTGCTTGAGTAGTTGAACTTCCTGAAGGAAGTTTACTATTCATGTAAGCCACTATTTCACCCAGTGTTCTACACTCGGCTAAGTCTTCAGGATTAAGTTCAGGTAGGCCTGGTAGCTCATCTTGAACGGTGCCTAGAATTTCGACACGCTTGATAGAGTCGATACCAAGGTCCGCTTCCATGTCCATCTCAAGTTCGAGCATCTCAGTCGGGTAACCTGTCTTCTCGGCCACCACTGACATCATAG
>SDWK01000831.1 GCA_004195335.1 Shewanella sp. | reverse complement strand
AGCCGATTGCAACCAGCAATATCAGAAGAAGAATGTAACGGCTTAAACGTGTTTCCATAGATTTGTTCCCTTAACGCGTAGCAGCAGAGTAGCCGTTTTTAATAAACTTCAGCAAGTTAATATTAAACAAACGGAAACATATTCTGCTGAAATATCGACCATGCCTTAAGGGGGGATTAATCACTATATGGATGCTTTTTTGGAGGACTCATCAGAAATAATAGGCGAGCTCTAATTGAAGGTGATCGTCATTTCGCAGGCTATAGAGTGGATCATTTTCCGGCTGGTCGAGGAAAACGCGTAATTCCAGACTCAGCTTAAACTGCTCTCCAATGCGTCTACCAGCCTCAAGCTGTATAATTTTTGCTGGGCTTTGCCTATCCTGAAACCATCCCGCCAGCAGTGTTGAGTCACGGAGATCATTGAACGCCAATCTGAGTCCAAATATGGCATCATCCTGAAAAGGTGTCGTCGCACTGGTCCCTCGGCTATCGTATGCGTACTCGACAATCACGCCAAGATCCATGGCACTATCATTGATACCGAAGAAACTGTATTCAAATCCACCAGTAGCGGCGGTGAAAGAATCACCCTGTCCTATTCGATGCAGCGCCTCCAATTTCCATAGCCATTCACCGGCTACCATCTGTAGATCGACGGCAGTCTGATTGATCTGTTCATAGTAGGGGATGAGTACAACTTGCCCAAGGTCATCGGCCCTCGGGATCAGCGTGGGTTCGCGCCCAGTCCCGGCGAAATGGTAAATTCCCAGATCCAGTTCGCCAAGCGTATGACTATAACGGACAGCAAAATCTGTATGGCTCTGTTGCTTATCGCTCTCGTAACTTGCAAGCTCGGTATCAACAATCGGCTCCGTACGAAGTCGCCCCTCGACGCCGGGAAAAGTGCGTTCTCGAAAATAGGGAAGGATAAACAGTTCAACAACCCCCCAGTCATTAAGCAGTGACAGGTGGCCCATTGGCTGGCCCAGCTTCTCTTCGGCATCGATACTCTCCACGATATCGGTCTGATTAATAATATCCACGAGATGGAGGAACTCAGTTGCGCCCCAAAATACCTTGCCGATACCGACTCTTAACTCCCAGGTGTCATCAATCCAAAACATGTTCAACTCGCGAATATCACCATGTGTGCGCTTCGGATCGGCACTGTCTAATCGCCCGAACGGAACGAAGGTAATACTCGTCCCTCCCGCCCACTCATGATAGAGCTCAGGCTGTGCTGCGATTGAGGTGCTATGACGGCTCTGCCCTGTAAATGTTGGCTGGTGAACAAAGATATTGGCCTCGGCGGAAACATAACCGGAGAATTCCTCAGAGACAGCTGGTGAGGAGCACAGCGCCAATATGATCGCCAGCAACCGTATTTTCAGTTGTTTCATTTGGCTCTTTTGAGGCTGTTTTTAGTAAAATCACTCTCTGTGAGGCCCGTGCGAAACTGATATGACTCCCAGATAAGTTGTGTGCTTTTACCATTTTGGTGGTTAACCATGTTCATCTCATCGGGTCGCCAGAATTGATCAAGATACTGTTTATAGCCCACGAAGGTCAGTGTCTTGAGATGCGACTTCTTGCGATCAAAAAATTCAGTTTTCCATCTGCGGTATTGCTCCTTATCAACCCAGCTGACAAGTCGTGTATAACCGGAATATTTTTTGTCCACCGGATAGGATTCAACAACAAAGCACTCCCTCCCCAGATACACTTCATCACGGAGCCACTTATAGTCGTATTTTTCAATCTCCTGACTTGCAATGTCTTCATAGGCAAACTCACTGCCCAAAAACGAACCCGACTTATTACGTGAAGCGATGCGCTTTACCCGTTTCAGAGCGGGTAAATACAACCACTGATCATCGTCGCCAACTTTGTGTGTGAAATTCAAAAAAGCGGTGCCTTTTATGTCCTTAGGCGTGTCGAAAATGGTGAGCGTTTTATCCCCGTCGTCCATAACTTCGAGTGACTTGCCACGAATTTCCCTCCTGCTTTCATCACCGTGACGGTTGCGCAAAATCATGATCAGGCTCGACTCTGAGTCATTCCAGCCATTATCACGCTGGTCCGCTTCGAGTGCGATAGCCAGGCCTTTCGCTTCAACCGTTTCGGCTGATACCGGGGCAGCTTGAATCGTTGCGATTAAAAGTAATAACACCATCAGCCTGTTTTGCATGGTTTCACTCCTTGTTGCCGATTTTTTCACTCATCATGAGCAGGGTTGGCAGGAACAAAAAGTCCAGAGCCAGGGCCAGAAGAATGGTGACGGCTGAGAGCAGCCCCATATCCGAGTTCATTCTGAAGCCAGAGAGCGTGAGTACCAAAAAGCCGGCGACGAGTGCCGCGGTTGTCACCCACATGGCAGTACCTACGGTATGAAACGCATAATGAATACTCTCCTCTGGTTCCATGCCGTATTGACGGCGGGCACGCAGGTACTTGCTGATGAAATGCACCGTGTCATCCACCACAATACCCAGTGTCATTGCCACAACAACCGACAACCCCAGCCCTACCTGACCAAACATCATGCCCCAGAGTCCAAACGCCATGAATGCCGGTGCCAGATTAGGAAGCAGGCTGATCAACCCAAGCCGGAGGCTCTTCAGGGCAAAGACCAAAATGAGAGAGATCAGCAACAGCGCCCCCAATGAGGCACCCAACATATTATTAATATTTCGTTCCGACAGGTGCGCCCAGATCACCGAAAGTCCTGTTCCATAGGTAAGCATAGTTGGCGGTGCGTTCTGTTTAAGCCACTGCCGTGCCTGTATGTCCAGTTCACGGATCTCCCGGGTCGAAGTGTCTCTGATCATAACCGACAGACGGGTCGCCGATTTATCCACATTAATCTGGTTGTTAAGGTCCAGACCAAAAGGCAGAGAAAGTTCATAAAGCAGTAGATACTGGGCTGCAAGTTGACGCGATTCTGGAACGCGATAATAGCGTTCATCATCGGCATGCATATTCTTGTTCAGTCGTTTCATCGTATCGGTAATGGTACCGACCTGCACCACCTTGGGCTGCTCTCGAAGCCAGTTGGCAAACGCTTCCACTGTGGCAAGATATTCGGGACTATTTATCCCCCCGGGCTCCCCGGCTTGTAGGGAATACTCGATGACATCTGCGCCTCCCAGGTTTTGTTGATAGAAGTCGCCCGCCTGGCGAACCTCATATCTCGTATCAAGGTAATAGAGGAAATTGTCATTGAGTTCGATACGTGCCGTTCCGGCACTTAACAGTGTGATGGCAATCAGCGAGATCCAAAATATCGAATTACGTCTCCTGATAACGAAACAAGCTAGCCAGTTGCAGCTCGAAGGTAATGTCGCACCTTTGTGTTTGCTTGTCTTGATAGGGAGAAAATTCAGCAACCAAGGGAGAAAGAAAATTGAGTAGATGAAAGCCGCCATAACCCCCATCGCCACTATGTTGCCTAAATCCCGAAAAGGAGGCGCATCTGAGAAGTTCATCGACAGAAAACCGATTGCTGTGGTGATACTGGTAAGCAGCACAGGCTGGATATTAATTCTTAACGATTCAACAATGGCATCTTGCTTTGATTTCCCCTCCTGCATATACCGAAAGACCCCAGCCTGGATATGCACACTGTCCGCCACTGCAAGTGTCATAATAATCGTTGGCGCTGCAATCGATGCTGGAGTCAGACTGATCCCAAGCCAGCCCGCCAACCCCATGCCGGTAAGCATCGACATCAGAATGATCAAAAAGGTTGAGAATGTCGCCGTAACCGAGCGTAGACAGAGGCCGATAATCACGATCAGCGTCAGGTACATGAAAGGGATTAGATTCATCATATCGTCGAGCCCTATCTCTCCAAAGGCATTATCCATGATGATGCTGCCGAACAGGTAGAAGTCGACATGGGGATATTTGCTGCGCAGCTCATCGGCAAGCTCATGTGAATATGCGGAGATCTTCGGGACCTCTTCGAGGGATTCTCCGGGATAGAGGCTATTTACAAAGACACCAGATACATGACCGGAAGGCGAGATCAACCGGTTCAGTACCATAGGTTCGGCAAGGGCAATATTTCTGATGCGGTCTAAGTCTTCATCCGATAACTTCGGTGCATCCTCAACCAGATTTTCAACGATAAGCTCATCTTCAATCGCATACCCATGCTGGAAGTTTGTAATAGAATTGACTCGACTCGAATAGGGAATTGTCCATGCTCTCTCGGTCAGTTCTTCGATAGCCGATAGGGTATCACGGGTAAAGATATCCCCATTTTTCGGTGCAATAACAAAGAAGATACTCTGATCTTTAGTGTAGGTGTTTTCCAGTGCTTCCAATGCCTTAAACTGCGGGTTCTCCTCACTGAAGAAAACACGGGTGTCATTATTCATTGTAAGAAACTGAATTCCGCTGGTAGTTGAAATCAGGAAAAGCAGGGTGAAGAGAATGAGCCACCTACGATGATTTATGATCCAGATGCTGAAATCGTTATCGGACATTTCACTCAACTTGGCACTCCCAATTAGATCGGAAATATTCGGTATCCGTTGATTGCCCAGATGTAAACTTGGCTCTACCGACTGTACGCATTTATCATTATAGACGTGTCTATTTAAATAACCTGAACTCGGGTTAACAAATTATGTAAGCAGCTGAATATCTAAACAAAATCAAAAAATGCGAGTATCTCAGAACGGTCCAGATACTCATATGGGACGGTATAACCCTGATTGTTAAAAAACATCATATGAGATACTGTTTGCCGTCGATCACAAATTATCTTGAGCAGAGTCGCAACCACTAAGAGTGAAGTGGCCGCAGGAGCAGTAACCGCATTTGTCGGATTTTATATTACTGCAGCAACACTTAAAAGTGCCATCAAATTATTGATAGCCAGATTTTACATTTATTCCTTTTTTATTCAGTCGCTTAATGTGATAAAAGATGTTTAAACTAGACAAAACC
>SDWK01000566.1 GCA_004195335.1 Shewanella sp. | reverse complement strand
AAAATTTGCTTTGCTTCATTTTTGCTTCTTCATAATGTATTTTTGAGTGGTAATTGCTGTGTCACCGTCTTGCTGTCTATCTACGCAGTATTGATAGTTCTCATCACCGGCTTTGAGCAGGCCGCAGCGGTTAGAGTCTGTTTTATTACTCAGCGGATAACTTTGCTGTTTATTATCAATCGTTAAATATTGGCCGGCACTCAATAGCTGTTGTTGCTCGTCCATGCGGTTGAAATCAGCATTGGACGGCAATACATTGGCAAGCAACACGGCATCCACCTTTAATGGCGGCGCGATAATGTTTTGTGTTGGCGCAAGTATCACTCTTTTATTAGCCTGCATGCAGGCTGTTAATGGCTGCGTGTCTACGACGATGGCGATTGGCTCTGCAACGTTAAAGCTATCTACTGTCATTAATACCCGCCTTCGGGCATCAGAGGTCAGTTGAGTCGGTGCAAGATAGGAATGAGATGAAGCAATGCTATCTGACACGCCTTTAACGCCAGATTTTTCAACTTGCGCTAGATACTTTTCTGGCACAACAAATTGCAATCGCTGTTTGGAAAATTGCACTTTAGTTAATTGAAGCAACTGTTTTAGATTTGAGCGCGTTAATCCAGGCTCAGGTCTGATGATGATCGCATCATGTCTCATTAGCTTTGGTGTTAGGGTCTGCGCCAATGTATGTAAAGTCAGTTGGCTTTGGTTTTTACTTTGGCTTTGAGTAAAGTCATTGTCAGTATCAACCACAACCCAGTCGTTATTCACCCTTGCCACATCAATATAAAAGCCCGAGAGCAGATCTTGATGCTTACCGACATATTGAGGAAAAGTCGCTTGAGTGAGGCGATAAAAAAGCTGAGAATTACAAACACTTTGGTTTATGGGTAGTACTTCACCCGTCTCTGATATGATCAGGTTTCGATGCTTTAGCGCATTTTGTAATTCACTGTGCTGTGGAAGGTGACTTGCATGGGCTGCCAATGAACTGCTGACAGGAATAGCAGCGGTGTAATGATCCGGTCTTTTGTCTACCGCACAGCCCCAAAGTAAAAAAAACAGCACAAAATATAACGAGAGAGTCCTTAGTAACAGCACAAAAAATCCTTCTTTATTATCATTTGAGGCGAAAATAATACACCCAACCAACAAATGCAACGAATTGTAATTTAATTAGTCATTTAAGTGCGAAAGTTGTGAGATTACGGAGGTGAAACTTAACAATTGCGGCGTTGAAACTTTCTGAGCGAGAGATAGGGATATCGAACTGGCATTTAAACATGGAGGTTATTTGCCGCCGTCGAGCACACCGGGCCGAAAATGTTCCCTACATTTTACGGCATTTCCTACATCCTTGTAGGTCAGATGTACTTGCAACGATATCCCTAAAGGCTAGTTCAGCATCCATGCTTCTCGTTCATAAGCTCATAAACCAAAGGTTTCTATTCACCTTACCCAGAAGTCTCTGCACTTAAGGTCGTTTTTTCACATCTGACCCATAGAGAGATGGGAAATGTCATGATGATGCCGGGAGCATCATTGACCTGTGATCACGACATTGATATATCCTTATATGGCACCTGCTGCTAGCAATTAATAAGGTTGAAGCCTTGTCATTCAATAATCGTATTAAATACCAACTCTGTCTGACTTATCAAAGAAGATACTTAAATCTTGTTATCCGACAGGTTAACCCAGTTGGCGGCGCTGCCTAGGCATGAGCATAAGCCTTCACAACCTCTTCGGCGATGATGGCGATTCCGGCGCGCATCTTTGCTTCGTCCTGAACATAGTTCATCCGTAGGCATTGATGGGCGTGGTCCCAGTCCTCCGATTGGCCAAAGAAGAAGTACTCTCCCGGTACAATTAGCACACCTCGAGCCTTTAATCGGTCGTACAGCGCCATGGTGGTAATAGGTAATTCATCAAACCATAGCCAGAGGAACATAGCCCCTTCCGGTTTATGAATTTTAAATCTGCTATCGCTGATAGATTGTTGCAGCAGGGACACTGCAAATTCTGATTTTTCTTTGTAGAAAGGTTTTATTACCGTTTCGCTTAAACGTAATAGGTCGCCTGATTCAATCATATGCTTAGCAATGGCGGGGCCGAAACCTCCGGGGGCCAGACTGATGATGCCATTAAGGTTCGTCAGTGCCTGAGTTATCTCTTCGTTGGCAATCACAATGCCGCAGCGTACGCCAGGGAGACCAAGTTTGGACAAGCTCATACATAATATGGTGTTGCTGTTCCAAAAAGGGGTGACCTCTTCGAAGATGATATTAGGAAAGGGCGTGCCATAGGCATTATCGATAATAAGAGGGATACCCTTCGCTTGGGCTAATTGATCTAACTTGGAAATCTCTGTGTCGCTGAGCACATTGCCTGTGGGGTTGGTTGGACGGGAAACACAGATGGCTGCCACCGAGTCATCCACTTCCAAACTCTCAAAATCCACATGATATTTAAACATGCGGTTATCTAACTGCTCGATATCCGGTCTATAGGAGACAAAAATATCATCATCCAACCCGGCATCACTGTAACCTATATACTCAGGTGCCAGCGGTAACAGTATTTTCTTATGACTGCCATCAAGCTGTTTTCCCGCCAGCAGGTTAAATAGATAGAAAAATGCACTTTGGCTGCCGTTGGTCAGGCTGATGTTTTTCTCGCTGATATCCCAGCCATAGGTATCCCGTAGCAAGGTCGCCAAGGCTTTTAAAAAGGTATCTTTGCCCTGTGGACCATCATAGTTACCTAACGCCGAGACAAGCTCGCCATTGACCAGCATCTCACTTGCTGCCTGGTGAAAATAATCTTGCATCGCCGGAATCGTCGCCGGATTGCCGCCACCCAACATAATGGCCCCAGGCGTGCGAAGACCCTCATTGAGATCACCCATCAAACGGTTGATACCGGAATAACGATTAAACTTTTCACCAAACTTAGAAAACTGCATGACACCTACACCTGAAAATACCGAAATGGCTTAAGAGTGCCTGTAGTATCAATATTCAGCTTGAAACGCACCCATTATTTCAATTTTTAGTGACTAATATGGATTTCATCAAAGTTTTGACAAAAAGTTTGGCTTAAGCCTCCATTTTCCTCTCTACCTTATATCGATTTCTCTCCGGCACCATTAATGGCGCAATAGCATTGATGAGAGATAACAAGGTCAATAACACGGCTCGACATTACTCTTATTTTTAATCGTCTATTCCCCTATGCAGGAAAGGGGCTGCAGTGGTTATAGGAACAGACAAAGGGGGACAGATGGCCGCAACGCTTGAGTCACTGCAACCATATTGTCACCAGACCGGTCGCTGCGGTCAGCACCAAAGGCAGCATTACCCAGCGTATCATCCCAGCGCCACCGACAAATACCGCCAGACAGGCTTTGAATAGGGTATTGGAAATACTCGCTAACACGATACCGAGCACCGCCATCGTTGGTGAGATATCTTCGCCAGCCATTCTGGACAATGTCAGGTTGATGGCATCGACATCGGCGACACCCGATACCAGCGCTATCAAGTACACGCCGGATTCTCCTAACCATTCCACAATAGCTCGCCCAAGCAAGGCCACCGACACTAACAGAAGTCCGAATAACATGGCTGATGCCAGTTTTAGCGGATTTTTTGGCCGCACATCATCGAGCACCAACTGATTGCCATTGTGACGATATATCAGTGCCGCACAGCCGAAGGCAACGGCGAGCATCAATATCAAGGGCATAACAAGCTCATCCACTAACGCTGGGTTAATTAACAGCACGACCAGTATCATGCGTGGAAACATCACTCCGCAGGCCACAAGAATTCCCACCGAACAAAGCTGTTGCAGGGGCGGGTGATCGCGGGAGAGGCGTGATAGCTGCAGTGTCAGTGCCGTCGATGAAAGTAAGCCTCCGGCAAAACCTGTCATCAAGATGCCTCGCTGAGCGCCTAGCATGCGGATCATAAAATATCCGACAAAGGATATCAGTGCGATCAGTACCACCATTAGCCAGATTTCATAGGGATTGATCGCTTGCCAGGGACCATAGCCTTGGTCAGGCAATACAGGTAACAGCACCACGGAGATAATAAGCAGGTTTAGTCCGGCGTTCAGTTCGTGTTGTGACAACTGCATCAATAATCGGTGCAAGAAATGCTTAGAACGCAGCAACAAGGTCGTGATCACACCGCAAACTGCAGCGATGATGACTTGATCTAGCCCGGCTAGGGCACCGAGTAAAAAGGTGATCAGCATGGCCATATTGCTGGTCATGCCAATATCCGAAGTCGTGCGACTGTTGATCAGGTAGGCGGCGACTGTCAGAGCCGTCACACAGGCAAAGGCTACACCGAGGAATACGGCTCCGAGCTGTGCAGTCAGCAGCCCAGAGATGCCGCCAAGAAGCCCTATCAGACCAAAGGTTCGCAGCCCCGCGACACGTTTTCCTTCGTCAATATTGCGGTTACTCCAGCCGCGTTCGACCCCCACCAATAGTCCAATGGCCAGTGCAGAGCCTAATAGTAACAGTTGATAGATACTGGTCTCCATCTCTCCATTCCGCAGTCTTTAAATAAGGTGTTGCTGCCTATTGTTAATAGTAGATCAAACAGGGGGGCTGGGCGGGGTACTATTGAAAATCATGACAATAAACCTTTTAAGTTCATTGATCGAACAGCGGCAAGAGGTGATAGAGAACTATCTAAGTGCTTAAGCTAAGTACTCAGACTAAGTACTGATGATGTTAACTCTTGGTGTGTTCTGCTGTAAGCCAGGAACGAGAACTTGAGAGCGTATGCTAAACATTGCCTATTGGGTTAACTTTTCTTACTATAGCGATACTAAAATATTCCGTATTTCCGCTGTTTTACGAGACATTAATGAAATTTATCCACACTTCCGATTGGCACATTGGCCGCCAGCTTCATAATCAAAGCTTAATCGATGACCAGCGTCATGT
>SDWK01000558.1 GCA_004195335.1 Shewanella sp. | reverse complement strand
GGTCGACACCGCGTTCGCCGAGTTGGCGGCCGAACTCGGCGGCGGCATCGACGTCCTCGTCAACAACGCGGGGATCGGCGGTCCGAACGCGTGCTCGACCGATGGCGAGGACCGCTGGGACGCGGTCGTTCGCACCAACCTCGATGGCACCTTCTTCTGCGCGCGTGCCGCGCTCCGTCACATGCCCGATGGCGGCCGGGTGATCAACATCTCGTCGGTGCTCGGCAAGTTCGGCGTGCCGGGCTATACCGCGTACTGCGCGAGCAAGTTCGGCATCATTGGCCTGACGCAATCCCTTGCCGTAGAGTTTGCCGGCGAAGGTATCCGGGTAAACGCTTTATGTCCCGGCGTTGTTTTTACGCCGTTGTGGGACCAGATGATAGGCGACTACGCAAAAAAACGTAACATGAAGCCGGAGGAAGTTAAACCGTATTTTGAAAGTGGAGAGGCAGAACACAGAGGTACGGTAATAGTTGGTACTGTGGCCGGTGATTTGCACGATATTGGAAAAAATATTGTTCGAATGGTGTTAGAAGGTGATGGATGGAAAGTCATTGATTTGGGCACACGCTGTTAATAGAAGAGTGCCAACCAAACAGCAAGGTTTAATGTAGCTGCTAAGGTTTACGGTTAACTTTTTCATACACCTCTCCATTAACTATAGTGAATGTCCATATTTTTGCTGAGTTCCACTGTCATCAATTTTCGCATCCGACTCTATCGCTTCATAAGGCGTTTCATGCTTCTCTTGTTCGGACTGCTTATGCGACATTTTGCCTAACAGATAAAACTCCATATCAGATGGCAAGACGAAATCATCGGTTGGTAGTGATATCTGCTTTTTATTAAAGGGACGAACCAGTCTGGGGGTTACCAGGATAACCAGCTCACTTTGTCCACTCTTAAAGCTTTTACTGGTAAAGAGTTGACCTAAGATGGGTATATCACCGAGACCTGGCAATTTATCGATATTTTCCCGCAAAGTATCACTAATCAATCCACTGATGGCGATGGTTTGTCCATCGGCCAGTTCTACCGTCGTCGAAGTTGTTCTCTTGACTATGGAAGGCACTACAAGTGCGGTATTGGAACCACCTGAAAGCGTTACCGAATTAGCGTTGCTTACTTCACTAACCATTACGTTTAAACTTAAATTTATCTGACCTGAGTCTAATACTGAAGGGACGAACTTTACTCCTACACCAAAATCTCGATATTGAATCGTTGTGGAACCATTAGTACCAGGCACTGGAATAGGAAACTCTCCCCCAGATAAGAATTCAGCCGATTGTCCGCTCATCGCCGTTACATTAGGCTCAGCCAGGACTTTAGCGAGACCATGTTGTTTGGCGACATCGAGTGCAAAGTTCATCATTAAATTGCCATCTAGATAACGGGCAAAAAATCCCCGGCTGTCTATGGCTGCAGCAGGGTCAAGATCGAAGGTTCCACCGGCACCAGCCGTACCAATAAACCCTTTGTCACCTTTGTTAAAGATAAAGAATTTAGAATCAAATTGACGAGCTACCTCTTTTTGAACTTCGGCAATAACGACTTCGAGCATCACCTGATGATCTCCACCGACTGTCATCATGTTCAATACCGTACTTTTCACTTTAGAGACAGATGCTGCATCTGCATAGGCCTGTGCTAGTTCGACTGCGGTGTTCATTTTTTTAAGGTTACTCGCTTGGCCGCTTATCAGCAGTTGTCCTTGAGAGGTTTGTACACCTAACTTTTCACCTGGCAGAAATTCATGCAACCTAGCCTTTAACCCATTGAGATCATGTGTTATTTCAATATCTATGACATCGACTAACTGCTCGTTTTTATCCCAGACCATGATATTGGTACTACCTAACTTCTTTCCAAGCACATAGAGTTCGTTATTAGGAAGAAGTTTAATATCTCCAATATTTGGATTACCCACAGAGACTCGTTGAATAGTTTGTCTAAGTTTTAATACCCTAGACTTAAAAATCGGAATATGTTTAATATCCCGGCTCGCTCCTGTTGGACCGCCAGCATTCGCTGAAAAATTAATCAAAACAAGAGAAAAAGCTAAAAAACAACATGCTAGCGTAACCAGTTTGGTTAATGTACCTTGCATGGTGCACTCCTTTTTTTAATACGAAAAAAAATCCATCTATACCTAATGACTCACTTTAACTACCTGCTCTTTCATCCCTTTAAGCAGATAGACTTTTGAACTCGTTTTCGTTGAAACTTGAATAGTGTCTTTAGAGACCACAGGTATAAACTTGACAGCTGCTGCCGTGGGCTCGCTATTGATTGTATCTTTAGCCTCATTAATTAATGCTAGTTCAACTTTTGTTGAATCATTTGGATTTCTTAACGCTAATTGTAGTTTGCCACGCCCTTTAGCGATCATTAACACTTCAGCCTGCTCTAAACTAAGTTCAAGCGTCACTGCCCGGACCAATTTAGGCTTATTTTCATCATTTGAAGAGCGTTGATCTATTGCAAGAATTTTAATGTTTGCCAATACAACATCGGTTTGCAGCCGCCCTCCTCTTTTAAATAGGTTGAGTACATCAACACGATTACCCGGGAGTAAGAAACCTGCAACACCAACCACATCATTAACCCTAATGGTGACGGCGCGCATTTGTGGAGTAATCAAACTGGCTAATGTGCTTCCCTCACCTTTTACCGTTAGCCTTTCACTGCGAAGCACCTCTCCTGCATACAGGTTCTGCTTAACGACCATACCCTCAGCACCTTCAAACGTTTTAATCGCAGTTTCTGGTATGATTGAACTCGGCATAGGTGTCATTTTCAAGTGCTTACGCTCTAGGAGAGTTCCCATCGGCACTAAAGTGGCCATAGTGATCACACCCGTTGAGGCTTGCGGATTAGTGGCATCACTATTCGATTTCAGCCAGCTTTGAGCAAGAAATACGGCGGCGACTCCGAATATTAACGACAAGAGGACGAATAATATGGTTTTATTGTTCATCAAGAGCTCCTTTCCTTGCTAATAAAGACTAACGATATGCTCTACACAAAGTAGATTGACCAGGCTTCAGCGATCAATCCCTCAGTGACTTCGGGCTTTAACTCCATAAAACTTATTTGATCTGCCATGATACCTAGCAGATCACGCGGATAGCAGGGAATCAGAGGCTTTTCTAACCGCTGATGATACTCAGTAAGCAAATGCAGAAACATCTCTTCACTGCAGCTAAGTCCTTGCTCCTCACACACCTGAAACCAAATCCTGCGATATAAGGGTTCATCTAACGCATCGAAGTGAATCTTGTAACCGAGTCGTCTTAAAAATGCATCATCGACCAAGTCATTAGGATTTAGGTTAGTAGAAAAAAGTAAGATTAGCTCGAAAGGGATCTCAAAATGTTCGCCCGATTGCAAAGAGAGAAAATCTCTTCGCTCTTCCATAGGAATAATCCATCGGTTAAAAAGCTGTTTGGCACTGATCTTTTGACGACCCAAATCATCCAGAAGTAAAATGCCATTGTTAGCCTTTAGCTGGATCGGAGCCATGTAGGTTCGGCTATGGCTATCAAATTGCACCTCTAGCATCTCAGCGTTTAATTCACCACCGGTAATACGCAGTGGTCTCTTACACTCGATCCAGCGGGGATCATGCCCCTGTACCAAGTCTAGGGCATTAACGGGCATTGTGCTCTCAACCTTATGATGGAGTTGCGGATCATAAACTTGTATCACCTCGTTCCCGACTGCTATTGCATAAGGGATCAAGACATTATCACCCAAGGTTAAATTTAGATTACGACAGAGATAACTTTTGCCCGTTCCCGGGGGGCCATAGATGAGAACCGGTCGGCTGGAGTTTAGCGCTGGCCCTATCTTGCGCAGAAGATCATTGGGCAAAACCAGTGCCTGTAATCCATTCTGCAACATCTCAAGGGTGATTGGATTTTTTCGACTGGACTGCTGTTGACAAATTTCAGTGTATTGAGCGAGCGGTACCGGCACTAAACCGCGATAACCATTCTTTGCCGATGCTTGTTTGGCATATTCATCTCCCCCATGACTTAGCGCATATCGCATCTGTCCATCGGGAGTCGACTGTCTGTTTTCGACCCAAGCAAGCTGTTTGGCGCTATCGAGAAGGTGTTGAATAATGCCGCCAGAAATGCCCATCTTCATGACCAATTCAGATTTAGTTAACACCCCGCCTCCGAGCAGGTGTTTAAGCATGAGGTCGAGTAGTAGAGACTCTTGAATGCCCGTATCTTCAATTGACTTAGGTCTCGGAGCCAGTTTAGTATTTGCACTCGTATCTACGACTCTATGCTCTCGCATGGAATCTCCGGCATTCACCCTAAACATATCAGGTGCCCCCTAACCCAAGATAGAGAGACCAGTTTTGATAGAGTGCCACGATATCTTTATCCAGCGAGCATGCCCATAACCAGCCAATGGCGAGCGCTGGCGCATAGGGAACCGTCAGTCCTGCGGCTTCTCCGGGTTCAGGCTTAAAATAACTTCGCAGGTAAAAACAGTCCCAATATCTCTTCATTGTTTTCCATACTCCGGTAAATCCAGTTTTCCAGATAATAAGCACTATGCTTGTCGCTACTCCTGCAACGATTCCATAAACGAGACTGGAAAAAATTAATTCGGGTCCCATTAAGGCCCCTATTCCCATCATCAGCTTAATATCACCGGCCCCTAGAATACGAAATAGAAAGGTTGGGAAAAGGAGTATGAATGCCAACCCAAAACCAAAACTCGCCATTAACACCCCCGATAGCTGTACGTAGTATGCATTGATGGCAAACCCGCAAAAGATAGCCAACAGGCTCAATGTGTTTGGAATTTTTTCTTTATAAAGATCTATGCTGATCGCAGCAATAAAAAATAGCCCAGCAAGTATCAATTGAAGAGTTAATTGAGATTCACTCATAACCTGCCCTCAAGATTGAAGTCGGTCAATCAACCACGTCCCTGTGGGA
>SDWK01000552.1 GCA_004195335.1 Shewanella sp. | reverse complement strand
ATTTCAGACCGTTTTCGACCAATAGCTACGGCTATTACTCTCAAAAGAGCCAAAATCTGTTCTCAAACAATCAAATTTTCGCTTCAGCCCAGATAGTCCGACAGGCTGCTAGGTAACGTGAGAACGAGAATGAGGTGCAACAGGATTTACAGGAAAGCCCCGACCTTGGAAACAGGCAGGGGATCACGTCAACGTTGCCTCTCATAAGAAGTCTGTACAAGGGTGTCGTTGTATATCTCAGTTTTAGTATGTCGAAACTTGAGGGGATCAGCCAATTTTCCAAAGAGTGGATATCCATCACCCAACAGCAAAGGGATATGCGTAAGGATCAGCTCATCAACCAGGTCAGCAGCCAAGAAGCCCTGTATCGTTATCCCTCCGTCAATATATAGGCTTTCGTAGCCTTGCCGGTTCGCTTCGGCGATCAGGTCAGAAGGTTGCCCTTTGATAAATCGAACCTTACCTTCCAAATGAGACGGAACGTCATTCAAGGTGTTGGTTGCCACTAAAACCTTTTTTTCGTAGGGCCACTCGCCGAAGGTAAGAACCTTTTCGTAAGTGTTCCGCCCCATGATTAAAGCATCAATTCGCTCAAAAAAACCACTCCAGCCATAATCACTCTTAGTCGGGTTTGGAACGTCATGTAACCAATCTATGCCACCGTCAGCGGTAGCAATGTACCCGTCTAAGCTTATCGCAATATATACAATATTAGGCATACTGCCTCCACTCTGCGAAGGATTGTGTAGACCTCCTCATTTTAGTACCACCCAAAATGAGACAGATTCAAGGTTAGACGAGGACAGTTTTCGCTTCTCTTACAAGGCGACTTGACAATCTTTTCAATGGCACAGATTCGAGGTTCCAACAGTGCCAATAATGCTTTACCAAATCATAAGCTCTTTCATGAACCTCAACAAGCTCACCATTTTTACGCAATTCTTCACTTTGCCAATCAGGAATCATACCGTAAGCGTAACCAGTGCGGACCATCTGAATGTATTGTTCAATCGAAGGAACATAGTGCACGGCTCTCAGTTTAACAACATTACCAAACACGTCCTGTAATATTTTATAATGCAACATGTCCTTGTGGTTAAACATTACGGCTGGAGCATTTTCAGCAAATGAAGCTGTAAATCCATCAGGAAACCATTTTGAAATAAAATCAGGTCGAGCAAGAAGTCGATACTTCATAGATCCTAAATATTCTACTTTGCAACCCTGCATCGGTGAAGACATGTCACTAATGCAACCGACTACAACCCCATCTCGGAGCAATTTATGGGTTTGCTCTTGATCATCTACATGCATGTCAATTAAGACCTTACCATCCTCCAGAAGCGCACCTATCGCGGGCAGAAACCAACTGGCTAGACTGTCGGCATTAATTCCTATCGCTAACCTTACCGGGGAGGAGTCGTTAGCTTCACTTGTTTCTTCTTCGAGGCCATCCTCCAACAGTCTCACCTGAAGATAATGCTTGATGAGCTGTTGCCCAGCAGCAGTGGGCTGGGGCGGTGAGGTTCTTGAAAGAAGAATTTTCCCCACTCGATCTTCCAGCAGCCTGACTCTCTGGGAAACAGCAGACTGTGTCAAATTCATCAGTGTCGCGGCTTTTTCAAAACCGCCCTCCTGAACAACCATCGCAAAGGCTTCTAAAAGTTTGTAATCAATCATGGCTCAATATTAGCAAATCTAATGACGCAGGAAAACAATTAATTTTACTTTTGTTCGTTTGGCCATTACGTTGTGCAGAACGGGAAGATAAAAACTCCCATTAGCAAGAGGAGGTGGTCATGGCTTTAATTATTCTTTGCGTTTTTCCCCTCACCGTTTTTGTTGCAATTGGGGCTTGCAAATTGCGAACATGGGAAAGCAGTAGGCACATGATCAATGCCGAGTGGATGGACTGTTCAGACAAATTTGGACTTATAGCGCGATGGGGGGCTAAATGATGAACTCAGTACTTGAATCATCCCTAGTTTCCTAGGTACTTCTGTAATGTTCCATAAACCCTGGTCTATGAGAATTCTTGTGCTTATCCTTCTCGATGAATGGCGATTTCTAGCCCGTTAGCGAACTCTACAACAGTTGGAATTGGTCACGTATATACTTTACATTTCGTTGAATAAATAACGTCGGAAGGTCAATGCTGGAAGGTTGTTAATAATCCGAGCAAGAGCCATCGTCACTATGAGTGAGAAAATGAGCCTCCCGAGCAGTAACCCTGAATAGTGCCCACCAAAGGCCATAACGAACAACGTATCTTCCAGCAGACTGTGACACAGGCACATAAAGGAGAGAGACAAGAAAATATCCTTGTCAGACAGAGAACCTGAGCGGGCTTCCTGAATAATAAGGGCTCCCCCGTAAGAAAGCCCCAGCAATGCTCCTGCCATTGTCATAGACGTTGCTTTCTCACCTATACCCATGAGGCGCAATAAGGGAGATAAGCTTTTTGCGATCAGCGGGGTAATCTTAAGGACATCAAGCATTTTCAATCCGAAAAGCAACGCAAGGATAATCCAGAAGATTGAGAAAAGTGCTTTGGTGTTGCTTAGCGCCCATGGGAGCCAATCTTGTGACGCAGGACTGGTTGAAAGAAAGACAACTTCAGCAGGTTGTTGAAAATCGGCAAAACCAGCATAGATGATGGACAGGAACATTCCGTACACTAGAGCGCAAACCAGACGGAGGCCCGTTGTGAAGAGAATGCCAGCCCCTGCTTTCTGGGCAATGCGCTGTTCTATTGGCAAGGAATGAGCGATCAGGATCATGGACCCAAGTACGGTTGCTTGAGCGACAGTCAAAGGGTGTTCCGGCAACAGGGTGAGCAGAGCGGCCGCTCCAGCGTAGATATTGACGACCATGGCGGTTACCCAGACAAATCCCATCTCTCCAGGAAGTCCAACCAACTGCATCACGGGAGAAATAATTCGACCGATAATTTCAATGACCCCGAACTCGACAGAGAGACGCACCAAAATCATCACAGGAACCATAACCTTAAGCAGTTCCCAGTACAGAGTAATGGTGTCGCGCAACAATTTTTTAGTACCGATGACAATCATGTTCATTCAAAATCTCCAAGCTGTGCAGTAAATGACAGGATATACCGTGATCTGCAGAATTTGGATTTAAACATTGTTCATGTTTGAGATATAATTCGAAAATAACGACTGGAGAGGAGAATAGTTGCATATGGACGCAATAGACGGAAAAATTGTCGACATACTACAAAATGATGCAAGCTTAACCAATATCGAGTTGTCGGAGCGAGTCAACCTGTCACCCTCAAGTTGCCTGCGCCGTGTTCAACGCCTAAAAGATCAGGGCATATTGCTCAAGACGGTTGCGTTAGCAGATCCAGATAAACTCAATCGTAGCCTCAGGGCAATTGTCGATGTCACGCTAGAGCGCCATGGCGCTGATGCTCGCCAAACATTTATAGAGAAATTGATTCTAGAGCCTGCAGTTAGTCAGGCCTATGGTGTTACTGGAGAGACTGATGTTCTGCTGATCATGAACTTAGCGGACATGAAAGAGTACCGGGAAATTTGTGACAAGCTGTTTACTCATGACCCCAATATCGTCAAATTCCGTACGCTCTTCGCAATGGAGTGTCACAAATACGAAACGGCTATTCCGATCAATGTTGCCTAGTCAGACTTTCTCTTGGTCCCTTGGTAACTTAATATCGATTGATTCGATGAGTGTCCCAGAACCTCTGCAATGTAAGAAAGGCCACCAAGGAACGAACCCTGGTGGCCATAATTTTGTCTTCCCAAATGCCGCTATCGGTAAGTGAAATAAACGCCAGGTGGTAGCAAGAATCGGGTGGTTCCACCTTCCGTACTTCAATATGCTGAGGTTAAGGAGGTAAGCTTATGAAAATCCATCTTAATAAAAAAGAACTGGTGGCTATCGAGAGGGATGCTAGGGGGCTGATTGTTTCTTGCCTGGATGGGGAGATTTGGATAACTCAGAGTGGTGACCTAAACGATCATCTGATCCTCCCCGGTATGAGTTTTACTGTCAGTTGCAAGGGAAAGGTTGTCATGGTCGCCCTAAACTCTGCAACCCTGATGTTTAACTCGGTTACCCAAAAAAATAGCATGGATTGTAAAGGCAAGGATCTCTTCTATAAAATAACAGAAACAATCCCCAAGAATCGTTGGATGTGGAGGTGCACAATTGGACAATCCTGATTACAGACGCATCGAGCAAGCAATTGCCTATTTGGAAGAGCATGCTTTAGAGCAGCCATCTCTTGATGAGGTTGCGGAGCATATCGGATTGAGTTCTTATCATTTCCAACGATTGTTCAAATCCTGGGCCGGAGTCAGTCCCAAGCGCTTTCTGCAATATCTGACCATTGAAAACGCCAAAAAGCTTCTGCGCGAATCCACCTCTATTCTTGACACCGCACTGGATGTTGGACTCAGCGGCCCTAGTCGGTTACACGACCTCTTTATGAGTGTTGAGGCCATGACGCCGGGAGAGTTCAAAGCCCAAGGCAAGGATCTACTCATCAGCTATGGATTCCATGCGACCCCTTTTGGTGAATGCCTTCTGGCCGTCACTCCACGTGGAATCTGTAGACTGGCTTTCGTTGATCCAGAAGCTCGATCCGTTGTACTCAATGAGTTACAGGAGACCTGGCGGGAAGCGACGCTCGTCGAGAACCAGAGCGCAGGTAAAGACGCAATCAAGACAATTTTTGGCCAAACTCGCAACAAAACACAAGCACCGCTCAAGGTTCTGCTTCGGGGAACAAACTTCCAAGTCAAAGTATGGCAGGCCTTGTTACGTATTCCTGAAGGGTCTGTCGTCTCCTACGGTTTTTTGGCCGATGCTGTCGGACATCCTGGCCGAGGTCGCGCGTGAGCAGAAGCAGACGAATGAGCGCATCGGTCGGCTCTCGCAGGATATCCCTGTCTCTTATACACATCTGACGCTGCCGACG
>SDWK01000305.1 GCA_004195335.1 Shewanella sp. | reverse complement strand
CTATAGCATTCTAAAGGGAAACCGCTCCTCTTCGACTTCAATTGCCGCCGGTGAAGAGACGCTGTATCAAGCACTGGTAGAAGCTTATGCTCAACTTCACCAAGACCCTACTCCTCTCTTATTCGTCTTTGGTGATGAACCTGTTCCACAAGTTTATCGCCAATTCACTGACGAGCCAGAGCTGCCAATAGCAATGGCCTTCGTTTTGACTCTCGCAGCGCCTGACTCTGGTCAGGCACTGCTCACCATAGACAATTTGTCTTCGGCAGAGGATGTGAGTTATGGAGAGCTTCTCCATAGTCTGGCGACAAAACAGCCCCTGAGTGGGACGCTATCTAAACATCATTGGCAGCTAAGTTTTGCATAGTACTCCGGCAAAGAGACTCTCCGGCATCGCCTACATTCCCAGATGGTTAGGCGGCGTTAGCTGCTATATCGTCTTCGGGCTCGGCGGCCTGTTAGCCTCGCTAACCGTGTTACCTCTTTTAAGGTTTTGGCCGGGAGCTAAAGAGCAGAGAATAAGACGGGTACAAAAAGCCGTACATATTATGTTTCGGGGTTTCATCCATATGCTCACTTGGGCCGGAGTCATTAACGTTACCCCGGTTAACATAGCTCGGCTGAGGGAGGCGAAAGGCAAGGTGGTGATCATGAATCATCCGACATTGGTCGATGTCGTGGTGCTGATAAGTTTAATGCCTAATGCCGGGTGTATCGTTAAACAAGGGATCTGGCGCAACCCTTTTATACGTGGCGTTGTGGCCTGCGCAGGTTATATTTCGAATCGTGGGGCAGAGTTACTGCTATTTGATTGCAAACAAGTGCTAGACAGCGGGACGAACTTAATTATTTTCCCGGAAGGAACACGCACAGTCCTTGGCACTGTCATCAATGATTTTGCCCGAGGTGCTGCCAATATAGCACTAAGAACCAAGACAGATATTTTACCTGTCATTCTTCGTACCAATGCATCGGGCTTAACTAAGCAAGAAGCCTGGTATGAAATTCCCCGTCGTACCATTGGGATGCGTGTTGAAGTAGGCGAAACTATCGATCACATCAGGTATGATACACAAGCCGGTGGCGATGCAAAAATGGCACGTCTACTTACACGGGATCTCGAAGATCACTTTAAAAAAGAACTCACATAAATTATGAACTTACACAACGAAATAAAACAATTAATCATAGATTGCTTAGATCTTGAAGATGTCTGCATCGATGATATTGAAACTGATGCAGCACTATTTGGAGAAGGCTTAGGGCTCGACTCTATCGATGCGCTGGAACTAGGCTTAGCGATTAAAAAGAGATTCGATGTAAAAATCGAAGCAAACTCTGAAGCAACTAAAGCACATTTTTATAGCGTGGCCAGCTTGGCGAGCTTTATTGAATCGCAGCGCGCTTAGGAGTCATTATGCAAAGTCGTGAACAAATTCTTGCAGCCTTGACCAAGATCTTAGTCGATGAGTTCGAAATCGAAGCCGACGATATCACCCTTGAAGCGTCTCTTTATCAAGAGTTAGATCTGGACAGTATCGATGCCGTTGACTTAGTCATCAAGTTGCAGCAGATGACAGGGAAGAAAATTAAACCTGAAGAGTTTAAAGCCGTACGCACTGTCGACGATGTGATTACCGCTATCGAAGGGCTGTCTAAAGGCTGATGCGCTTATTTTTACAAATAGTCACCAGTCTCTTATTACTTGGCTACCCTTTAGCCGTTTATTTTGGACTCCACTATTTGCCTCCAGGCACCATAGCCATGGTGCTCTGCTTGTTTTTAATGCTGCGTTTACTGATACAAAAACAACAGGTAAAGTCGATGGTTTTACCTGTACTGGTCGGCATAGGATTAACGGCCGGAAGCTTTATTGCAAAAAGGCACGATTGGTTACTTTACTATCCGGTGGTCATTAATCTTAGTATGCTGTTTTTATTTGGCTATTCGCTAAAATCGGGACCGAGCATGATTGAACGACTCGCCAGACTCAAAGAACCTGACCTTCCCGATGAAGCGATCCCTTATTTGCAAAAAGTCACGCTAATCTGGTGTGGCTTATTTGTTTTCAATGGCGTCGTAGCCCTCTATACCGCTCAATATTCCAGTTTGGAAATATGGACGCTGTATAATGGACTTATCGCCTATCTGCTCATAGGTTCGCTACTTGGTGGCGAGTGGTTGTACCGAACTATTTGGTTAAAAAAGTCATGACAGAGTTATTAAAATCTTGGTTATCCAAGGGGCCATCGAGCCAACAACTTATCAGCTTCAATCACCATGATATTGTCAACGGTGCCGCCTTCACGAGCCAGGTGGCCAATGTCCACCAGCAACTGCTTCATTCACAATCACAGCGTTGGTTGCTGGCATGTGAAAGTAGCGACCTGTTTGCAGTGGGATTATGTGCCGCACTGCTTGCGGGCAAAGAGATAATCCTGCCATCAAACACCCAAACGGGGACCTTGAGTGAGATAACTCATGAGTTCGACGGGGTCATCTCTGATCAGCCGCTATGTGAAGGCAAAGCCTTCATCATGCTGAAGAAAAACCTCCATGAAACCAATAATGTCTGGCCGGAATGTGACAGTTACGGAAAACTTGTTCTCTTTACCTCCGGCAGTAGCGGTCATCCAAAAGCCGTATCTAAATCTCTCGATCAGTTAGATGCCGAAGTCAGCATCCTTGAGAATACCTTCGCCAAGCATCTGCCACACTGCAGCGTGATATCGACCGTTTCTCATCAACACATCTATGGGTTGCTGTTTAAAATCCTGTGGCCATTGGCAGCCAGCCGTCCATTCTTAAGCAATATCGTCGAATACCCGGAAACACTGACTTATTACACCAGTTTATTTCCGAACCTTTGTTTGATCAGCAGTCCGGCTCAGTTATCCCGTCTTCCGGAATCATTGGATAACGAACGGCAGTTAAGATCGCCAAGTCTGGTATTCAGCTCTGGCGGACCGCTTAGTTTCGAGGCGGCCAAAGGTATCGCTCATTGCTATGGTCGACAACCCATCGAAGTTTTCGGCAGTACGGAAACGGGTGGAATAGCCTACCGTCGTCAGACTCGAAAAGATCAGCCTTGGCGCGTTTTCGACAAAGTTGAAATCCGCCAAGATGATAAAGATGGCGCATTACGGCTTAAATCACCTTATCTTGAGAATGATGAATGGCTGAGGTGTGAAGATAAAATCAGTCTTCTCAAGTCTGGTGAATTCCAGTTATTGGGGCGACTCGACCGAATCGTCAAAATCGAAGAGAAACGTCTGTCACTGGTGCAGATGGAGGCCCTGTTAGAGAGCCATCCATTGATCAGCCATGCGGCGCTTATTGTGTTAGAACAACCTCGTACTCAATTGGGAGCTGTCATTGAGCTTTCTGCCCACGGCAAAGAAGCATTGAATGCCGAAGGAAAGCTCAGTCTGAATAACCTTTTTAAAGCGCATCTTTTGACTCAATTCGAACGCGTCACCCTGCCCAGACGTTGGCGCTATCCTGAAACCGTTCCTGTTAATTCACAAGGCAAAAGATTAGTCATTCAATTATCTGAGTTATTCGATCATGATTAAATCAAGCTTGCCTAAAATTCTCTCGACCCAGGTTGAAGATGAAACCGTAGAGTGGCGCATATTCATCGATGCTGACTTACCCTTTTTTGACGGCCATTTTCCCGAGCAAGCCGTACTGCCTGGTGTTACTCAGTTAGATTGGGCCATTCGTATGGGTTGTGAGCATTTCAATTACCCAGCTCACGTTGCCACCTTAGAGGTGCTTAAATTTCAGCAGATAATGCTGCCAAACTCAGAGGTTAGCTTAAAAATTTCTCAAAATAGCAGTAAAACAAAATTGCTCTTTAGCTATTTTGATGATGAAAAGCGCTTCGCATCGGGCCGGATCTTGCTTAGCTCCCCAGCCGTTGCTGCTACAGAGGCCAGCCAATGCAATTAGCATTGGTCATTCCGAACTTCAATCATCAAACTGCGATTGAAAAAACCCTTGAATCACTGGCTGAACTCGATCTTCATTGTTATCTGGTTAACGACGGTAGCGATGATGAAACGCGGCACCTGTTAATCTCTCTCGCCGATAAGTATTCATGGGTAACGCTATTACACCATCCATTTAACCGTGGCAAAGGAGCCGCTGTGACCACCGGCTTGCGAGCCGCCTATAAAGATGGTTATAGCCATGCACTACAGGTCGATGCCGATGGCCAGCATAACTTAGACGATATCCCGGCCATGGTAACCAAGGCTGAGGCGAACCCTAAAGCCTTGATCTCCGGCCTACCTCAATATGATGAATCCGTACCTAAGAGTCGATTCTACGCACGCTATCTCACCCACTTCTGGGTGTGGGTAGAGACCTTAAGTTTCGATATACAAGATTCCATGTGTGGCTTTCGGGTCTATCCTCTTGCCGCCACTGAACAGTTATTCCTAAGTCAAGCCTTAGGCGAACGAATGGACTTCGATATTGAAGTGTTAGTTCGCCTGCATTGGGCTGGCGTAGAGGTTATCCATCTACCGACACAAGTTATCTATCCCGAAGATGGTATCAGCCACTTTCAGGGCTTATGGGATAACCTGCGGATCTCGGGCATGCACACCCGGTTGTTTTTCGGCATGTTAAAACGTCTGCCACAGAGATTCATCCACAATAGAGAAGATCATCATTGGTCGAGTGTCGCAGAGCGTGGCAGTTATTGGGGCATTAAATTACTGGCAGCCAGTTATAAGCTGGGTGGACACTGGTTATGCCGAGCCATCATGTATCCCGTGATCTTCTATTTTTTCTTAACAGGGCACTGCGCCAGAAATGCCTCGATCTCATACCTGAATCAGGTAAAAAGCTATGCGCCCGATCACCCACAGCTACAAGGAAAAGTGGGCTGGCGTCACAGCCTCAAACACTTCCTTGCCTTCGGCAATGCCGCATTAGACCGCATCGATGCATGGTGCGATCG
>SDWK01000300.1 GCA_004195335.1 Shewanella sp. | reverse complement strand
GCCTTGAGTTGCGCGGCCGCAACTACGTCTGCTTGTTTTTGTGTTGCCATAATTTTGTTCTCCTAATTGATATTGGGTTGAATTGTGCATAATTCAATCGCGGCTTGTGCTTATGTTTCTATGTCATCGCGGTGAAATTTGACTCAGTCCTAGCTGATCTTACGCAATTTTTACCTGCCTGCTTAGCTTCATACAAGGCCTTATCTGCCTGAATAATGATGGACTCGGTTGTCGTGTCGTTATTTGGGATTGTTGTACAGACGCCAATGCTCACCGTGATATGTTGTCGATGAACAGAATCTTCATGGGGGATCTGCAGATGAGATATATTTTTCCTTATCAGTTCGGCGATTTCATTTGCCAGGATGATATCAGTGTATGGCAAGAATACGATAAACTCCTCGCCTCCATACCGTGCAAATATCCTATCTTGTAATTCCGGCATCGCCTTCATCGAGGCCGATATCTGTTTTAGACATTGATCTCCGCTAACATGCCCATATCGGTCGTTGAATTGCTTAAAGTTATCGACATCGAAAAGAATAATCGATAAAGGGTGCAGTTGGTTGTGTGCTGACAGTAATGCTTGAGCGAGTCGTAGATCGAAATATCGACGGTTAAATGCACCCGTTAATCCATCAATCTCAGACATAGCTTTTACTTGAGCGGCATAGCTTTTCAGGGTTTCTAATGAGCTGACCATTTGTTGCAACTCAAGATTATTGGTCTTTGGAAGTGGGGTATCGATTTGTTCACTGGCGATGGCTTGCATGGCCTTGCTGGTGGCGATGACTGGCTGAATAATCCCTTTTGAAATGAAATGCCAATTGGTTAGCCAGATAAGAAAGATGTAGAGCAAGCCTGTTACAAAAATTAAGATAACGAATGAATTACTGTCGCTCTTTAATTCAGCGCCCGCTGAATTTACTCGCGTGTTTGATTCCTCCATCAGGGCGTTTGAAAATAGCGCTATTCTTTGTGCTGAACGGGCTTGAATGTCGAGGTAAGTCCCCGCTATTCGTTTGCTATTCAGGGCTGCGCGACTAAAGGCGAAAATATTAGCCTCGCCTATCAAGTTAGGCTCAATCTGTGATAGCCAGTCACCGTGTATCTCCTTAGCTATGGCTGAGCCCATAGGATGTTTTTTTAAGGCGAGGAACTGACGCATGGTTTCTCTTTGTAACAGGTTGATTTCTTTGTTATCCGAACTCTTGTTTACGGCCGCAACTAACCTGAAAAGCTCCTCACCATGATGTAAAAACTGTGCCAGTTGTCGATGTTCATCTAGTACGCGCTTTAACTCATTATAAGCTTGAGTGGTGAGTAAGCTGTTGGCGTCTTGGTCTAGACTGCCGAGCTGTTTCTGCACGCTGCGGACAAATCCTTTCTGGATAAGCTGCATATTCAGGTGCAGGTGACGGGCCTGGAACTGTGCGGCAATGGCAGTATCTGTGAGTTGCTCCAGTAGCGGTTGTTGCGCTATGGCTTTCTCTATATCAGAGGAGAGTATATTGAGTTGTATGACCTTCTGATCGCGTCCTTCCATACTCGTTAAATGTTCGAGTCCGTTTGCCAATGTCTGCCATTGTTGTTGCAATTCGAACAGTAGCAGAGCTCGTTGTTCCTCGGTATCGACGGTTGATAATTTGGCACTGATGACCTGTAGCTTTTGACTCTCTTTGGACAATTCGAGAGCGTAAATAATTTCATTAATATGATGATTTATCATCATATCGACTCTTTTTTGCAGATCGATAGACAGACAAATCGCGAGCAAGCCTATCGTCAATGTAAGAGAAACGACGATATAAAAAAGCAGCCGTATTTTTTTCTTCAGACTTATTAATGGTTTGATTGTTTTCATTTCGCTACCACTGGCACTTCACCGTGTTGATTTTGAAGCTGGATGATGATCTGGTTGAGCCGATTGATCTCCGCATCGATATCAGTTTGAGGCTTGGATAATGCGTAACTGGTCTTGGTTAGTTCAGGATAAATATTTCCCATCGCGGTACTGGTGAAGTGACCCAAGTTGAGTCCATCATTTGACCACTTGATATTGGCCTCATGACTGGCCATGAAAGCGCCTCCAATATGACGTAATTCCGTTTTTTGAAATTCCGGAGACGTGGCAACATCGATTCGACATGGGTTTCCCCCACCTAAGGCATAGGCAAATTGCGCCTCGAAGGACCCCATGTATTTGAGTAACCAGTAGGCGGCTTCAGAGTTGACACTGTCATAGGCTACCGCGAATGCATAGGCGCCATGGTAGGGCTTGCCTCCCGGGACCTGCGCGACGGCTAATTTTGCGTCAGGCTGATTCGATTCCACTTGAAAAGAGGCGTACCAAAGGTTGTTATAGGCAAATGGCCACATGGCGATATCGCCATTAGCCATAGCGCCAGCCGCCTCTTTAAATGCGAAGTGTTTATCTGCAGGGTAGGCGTATTGCATTAACTTCCGGTAAATATGTGTAGTCTGTTCAAGCTTCTCGTTATCTGATGGGAGTTCAAATAGTTTCAGCTTTGAACTATCACTATACTCGGGTTTCATCCAGTAGCCATCCAGACTCCAGAGGATAGAAGAAAATTCATCATTGATGTGAGGACGGTTTCCTGACATCAGTGCCAGGCCATAAAAGGGTTTTTCGAGTATCTTACCCGCCAGTACATCTCCGTTTTTTCGGGTAAAAAATTCACTCACATCTTGGAGTTGTTGCAGGGTTTCCGGTGGTGCTAACGGATACCCATATTGGGTGTTAAATCGTATCTTCTCTTGTGGGTGTTGAAACAGATCTGCACGATAATGATTCCCCATCACATAATTATTGTAGGGGATAGCATGAAGCTCTGAGTGATAAGAGAGAATGTTGAGCAGAGAAGGGTAGTAAGGTTCTAGGTAATTTATCATTGCTCGTTCACCATTGGGGTCATAGAGCTTTGCCAATTCGACCAAAGGGACGGTAAACCCTTTGGCGGCCCACTCTTTAGCCCAGCCTGCTTCCATGGTCAACAGATCAAATTTTCCGGCCCCTTTGACCAAAGAGTTTGTTTGCAGGGTAAACATCTCATCGAGTGATGTGGTGATGACATTAACTGTGATACCTGTGTGAGCCGTGAATTTTGGGAGTAGCTTCTCTTCGAGATGCGCAGTCCAGAAACCGGATTCGGCAACGAGTGTTATGGCTTGTTTATTCTCAATTTCGGGGATCTGGTCGAGTGAAAACTGAGCCTGACACAGTGGGAATTGAAAAATAAATGAGAAGATGATTATTTTGGTAACAGCTTTCAACACGTTATATTATCCCGTTATTCATGCGAAATCCTTAACAGTAATACTATTGCGTTACATATTTGTACATAATTTATTGTACTTCAGATGCAATTAGATTGTTAACAATGTCGATATGAGTTGATGGATAGTGGTTTGAATAAAACATGCAGATAAAAATACTGGCAGCTAGAAAAGTACTCTTTAGAAAAAGTCAGCTGCCAGCGAAGGTTGGGTGAAACAGGTAAAAATTTTGTCCGAATTATTCAGGCTTTTATTGAATAATTTGTCTTCTCAATCCATGTCGTAATTATGAAGAGCGATGTCATAAACGGTATAGGTTAGTCAACGATAATTGATTTTTCCTTCTCTTTTCGTTCTGTTTCGTTCAATGAAAAATGATGTTCGATAAGAAATCGAATGAGTTTTGACTTTGCGATATCACAACCACTCGCCAGTTCTGCCAAATGAGATATTGCCGATTCACTTAAGGTAAATGTTGCCTTTCTATAGGGAACAGTGCCTCTTGTGAACTTCTTAATTGGCCATATCTCATCATTATTTATCACTTTTGTCAGCGGCTTTGACTCTGGAACGGTAAATCGTGAAGCCAGCTCTATGACATCGGCCATCGATTTACCGTCTGATGTATGCCCCGCAGCGTAGGTCGTCGCATCGTCAATAAACTCATCGAGCGACATCTGAAACTTTCTGGTATTCGACTTGGCGCTCGAATCAGACTGCGTAGAGTTTTTCTTGAGATCGGCCAGACCCATAGTCACCTCTCATCTTGTTAATCTTTGTCGCCGCAATGCGGTTACGTATTTCAGTTGCGTTTTGTGCCTCTAACATTTCACAGGCAATGTTCCGCATCTCATTAGCTGCTTTTCCAGTCGGCTCTATCTCAATAACAGATAGACCTGACTCCTCACTGTCATCATAGATATTACGGCTGTAAGTAATGGCGTCTAATACATTAATGTCGTAGGTACGGCAGACATCTTTCGCTTCAAAGATACGATTAGATTGATTCGGTAAGCTTGGACATTGAGTAATAACAAACGATGCGCGCATCTTGGGGTTGATCATCATACAAGTCGCGACAATGTCATCCATATGGCTGACTGTTTTCAAATCGCGCCGTTTGGGGCGTAAGGGCATCAGTACATGCGAGGCAACGGACATGGTCGCCCGCAGAGCCAAATTATCCTGGCCTCCGCAATCAACGATGACGAAATCGTAATGCTGTTCGAGACTCAACAGATCGTTGCGGATCTTTCCGTAAAGTTGGACGCAATTGATACTGGGAAGATCCGGGTTGTTATTTCTGGCCTGAATCCAATCCGATGTCGTGCGTTGAGGATCGCAATCGACCATGATAATTGAAGCACCACATTCGGCTGTTAAGAATACTGCAATGTTTTGAGCTAAACAGCTTTTACCGCTGCCGCCTTTTTCGCCCCCGACTAATATGATCATTTGTTATCCCCTTTCACGCTAATTGCCGTCTTTCTTTTATCGAGTGTGTGCCTGTCTGTACTGAGCTTCCTTGCATATGGACACTAAATTATGACTAATACCTGTCTTTTATCTGATGCGTACAACCAGTGTTAATGTAAATTTAGAGAATTAATAAATTCAAGTCAATTGCCTGATTTTTGGCGCTTTTTTCTTTCTTGTCTTATGTCGGGATTTTGACT
>SDWK01000293.1 GCA_004195335.1 Shewanella sp. | reverse complement strand
TCCGTGGTGGTCTTCATGAAATAGTAGGACTAGTTATTCTAATTCAATATTTCATAACGCAGAAAAATGTTGCTTCTCGCCTTGCCCTTCGGGAGCTCCCGTAGAATATCTGCACTGCGTTAGTGCTATCAACAAGGGAATAACCATTCTCTCAATCACTGCCTTGTTCAGCTATCCTACGGGAGCTCTGAAACGAGCATCTTGAGGTCGCTTGGGTATAACAAGCGGGCGGGCATTTTACTCAATGCCACGTCTGTTATCAAATTTAGCGTAAAAAATGTCAAATAGAGAAGTGGAATAGATATGATTATTTGCGTGATGGCGTGAAATTTAGATTTTTATTCCCTTATAATCTTAAAGTTAGCTAGAATCTAAACAAGATGTTAACTAGCTGAATACTTTTTACACCTACACTTAACTCATCAGCTGATATACACATCAAGCTCATTGAGCCTAATAAATTCTGCAAGAAATAGAGAGTGGGAGTCTTAATGTCTACTGAACATCAACTATTGGTCGGGCTTTTAAAGAAGTTAAAGGCTGATACCTTAGTGCTGCCTACCTTACCTGAGGTCGCGATGAGAGTTCAGGAGGTCGTTTCGAGACCCGATTCCAGCCCTAAACAAGTTGCTGAGATCATAGGTCAGGATGCCGCTATTTCGGCAAGAATGATAAAAGTGGCCAATAGTGCCTTGTATAGCCGTGGTGTGAAAGCTGAAAACGTCAACAGTGCGGTCACCCGGATCGGATTAACTCAGATTAAAGCGATTGCAACCTCTGTTGCGATGGAGCAGTTGTTTATCTCCACCAATGAGATGGTGTGGGAGGTGATGGATGAAGTTTGGACCTGCTCTATCGAAGTGACCTCAGCGGCCTGTGCTTTGTTACAGATTTATAATAAGGCCCATAAAGGCAGTGGGCTTAACTTTGATACCCTCACTTTAGCAGGGCTGGTTCATAATATTGGCGCCTTGCCAGTACTCACCGAGGCAGAGTCTCAGCCAGAGTTGTTTACCAGTATTGATCAACTACGGGCCTTAGTACGAAAAATGCAGGGGCCGATAGGCCGTGCTGTTTTAAAAAGTTGGGATTTTGCCCCTGAAGTGATGGAGGTTGTCGAAAGGTGGTCTGATCTTCATTATCTTCCTGATAATGTTGGTTATCTCGACTTTGTTCGCGCCGCCGCATTTTATACCGGTGAGCTAAGGTCTGGAGCTGAGCTCGAAGAGCGACTGGATGTCTTTGCCCAACGTGGGTTACCCGTTTCGGCAGAAGAGTTGGCCAGTGATGAGTTTCTTGATAAATACCACTCTATTAAGCTAAGTTACGAGTAGGTGAACAGAAGACTTATCGTCTTCCACTTTTAATCGATGAATAAATAAGCATGGGGTTGACGAACTCGCGTGGAAAGCGATTGGTATATCTGGTTTTTTCTCATTCTATGTGTCGCTGGTATCCTCTATTGGTACCGGCATAAAAAAGCTGACACTGAGTTTATTCAAGCTTTAGTGCAATATCTAAAAAGACCTTACGGCTATCATCCGCTAGATGTTTCAGAACTCCCCACAAAGTACATTCAGCTTTATCAAGCATTACAATATTTTATTGCTACTCTTCCTAGTGATAAAGATAAGCTCACCGGTTTTCCCAACCGATTAGGGCTGAAATCAAAGTTCAAGAGTCTGATGCCATTAACACAGGGAACCTTAGTGTTAATCGATGTCTATCGTTTTCGATTCGTCAATGATCTGTTTGGCTTCTCTGTCGGCGATAAATTACTCCTGTTATTATCAAAGCGTCTCACTTCACTCGAGGAAGATGTGACGTTTTTGGCTCGCATGAATGAAGATGAGTTTTTGCTTTATTTTGACTGCGCCCAAACGGAAGAGACGCTGTTTTCTATTCGTCACCAATTACAGGCTCCCTTTGAGATCGATGATGCCCCGATAACGGTTCAAATTCAGATGGGCTATCTGGATTTGAAGCAACATCATACCGATGTGAGTCAGCTTTTGAGACGGCTGGATATTGCCCTTATTAAAGCCAAACAAGATAAACATTTCTTCGCCAGCTATTTGAAAGATGACGATGTCAGTCAACACCGCAAACTCAGTATCATTAATCGACTTCCTAAGGCTTTAGCGTTGGGGGAGTTGTATATGGTTTACCAACCAAAGCTCACCCTATCGGATGGACGATGTGTACAGGTGGAGGCGTTAATGCGCTGGGAACACCATCAATTAGGCGTGTTGTCGCCGGCTGAGTTTATTCCGCTTGTGGAGTGTGCAGGCTTGATAAAGGTGGTAAGCCAGTGGGCGCTGGAGCAGGTCATCTCTCAACAGGCCAAATGGCTGCAGTCGGGCTTACATGTGCAAGTTGCGGTGAATCTTTCAACTCAAGATCTTATCAGCGGCACACTATGTGATGATATTCAGGCTAAGTTACATCGACATAAGGTTGATGCCAGTGCGCTTTCCATTGAGATTACCGAGAGCACATTGATGGACGACATGGATATTGCGGTTCAAACGATAAAGAAGTTGAAGCTGGTAGGTGTTGACGTTGCTATTGATGATTTCGGTACGGGTCACTCCTCTCTGGCCTATTTGAAAAACTTTCCCGTGGATGAGGTGAAAATTGATAAGGCGTTTATCGATGACATGTTAGTCGACTCTCGTGCATTACATATTATGAAATGCAGCATTGAGTTGGCAAAGGGGCTCGACTTTAAGGTGACCGTTGAGGGGGTTGAAACCGAGGAGGTATATCTGGTATTGATGAATATGGGGGTCGATAAAATTCAAGGCGATCTCTTCGCTAAGCCGATGAGTGCCAAGGAACTCGAAGAGCGTTGGGCACAGCTTCAGCAGAGCCGACTGATCCGGATAGGAGGCGATGAGGGAATCGTCAGTTAAAACGGATAAGCAAGGGTAGTCGCTTATCCATTTATCTTAAGAGGATTAAAGTGCCGGTGAGCTGAAAGACTGGCTGAGTCGCGCAATCAAATCCGCCGACATGGGGGCAAGCTGACGGGCTTTATTCATACAGACCATTTCGATTTGAGCGGTAACCGCAGGTTTCTTAGCGTTGGGACGCCAAATCTCCTGTTTCCAAACCGTCCTGTATTTGCTTTCGAAGTAGAAGCGGGTTCGAACATCGATTATATCCGCAAATTCGACACCGTCATGACACAACATATCGCTTCTATATACCGCAAAACCCAACCCATCCTCTTGCCATAAGGCCGATAGAATATTGGCTCCGATGACATGTTCTCTCGCACGTTCAAAATATTTCAGAAAATTGGGGTGGTAAACCACACCGGAAAAGTCCGTATCTTCGTAATATATCTGTACTGGGAAGTGAAATGTTGAGCTGTAATTCATCTCTTTAGTGTTTTGCATATAGGAGGATTGCATTGGAAAAATTAGCGCTAGTTTAGCACAGCGATACTCTCAAGAGGTGCTACCTCTATACCTAAGCTATCTCAAGTGGCTTGTTCTGAGAATATCAAAGACGACACTATTGGCTGTTAAGGCTTTTAATTCCCGCTAATATGATGCGCAGTTTCAATGCTAGAAGTCATAATTTGCTGGTAACTCCCATCATCTTTCAAGGCTGTTAATCCGGTGTCCAGCATCTCGGCTAAGTGTTCGGCTTCTGGATTTTTCTTGGAGAAGGCGAGATAAACTTGGCCGGTATGATTAACGAATGTCGAGCTTATTTCTGATGAGACCCGCATCTGTTCTATATATTGCTCGGCAACCAGATCATACATAATTGCAGTATCTATTCTATTTAATAGCAGCAAGTTAATCAGCTGATTGTGATTCGATAGTTTAATGACTTGGATATTTGGCAGCTCTGATAATTCATCTCCATACTCATAGCCATCGATGATGCCGACTTTGGTATTTTGGGGAAGCTGCCATTTGCTCTCCACATTAAGCGGATACTGGTTATTTTGATAAAATGATGCAGTGGCGGTGAAGAGTGGCTGCTTGCCGAAGATAAATTGATCTTGGGTGCTTTTCTCTTTGATTAAGTTAAATACACCGTCGACAATCCCTTTTTTGGCCATAACTACGGCGCGAGCATAGGGAACAACAATACTGTCGACTTCGATGCCAACACGAGAAAAAGCGGAATTGATCAGAGAATGCGACAGTCCGCTTCCGGAGGATTCGGCATAAGGGGCCCAATTGTCTTCGGCGGCTAACTTGATGGTCTTAGCCATGTCATCGGCGGCAAGATTATAGCTGATGAGACACAACAGCAGTGACAGTGTTCGCGGGAGTAGGTTGATGTTTGGCATAAAAATCCTTTAAACCATGAGTATCCGTATGACTCGTAAAATCATAATAATCCAATTTTATAAAGGCATGACAATTATTTACCTGTTTTAACCCGTTTTTTGTGATCTGGATGTTGATATCTCTTGGTTTTCACCATTACTTTCGTTCAACTTGAGCATGGTCTCTTATGCAGAACGTATTATTACCTTGCCCCTTGCTGAAAGGCTGAACGCTAGACTTACCTTTGTATTAATAGTTACCTGTCTCGTTTTTATAACGATTCTGCTACAATCAAAGTTTGTAACTCCCTATTTGTTTAAGAGATTCGTTGCGTCATATGGATTCTGATGTCATTTTTTCGTTAGTACAAAATGCGGCGCTGCTTCTGGCTATGGTATTTGTTTACGATGCCGTCCCCAGAAAGCAGAGACATGAGTACTTTTTTCTTTGGCGGATTTCCGTCGGAACCGTCATCGGTGGGATCACTGTGACGACCATGATGACTCACTGGGAATTTCAGCCAGGGGTCTTTTTCGATGCGCGTTCCATTATCTTGGGTATTTCCGGGCTCTTCTTCGGCGGATTACCCACGTTTGTTGCCATGGCTGTCTCTTATACACATCTCCGAGC
>SDWK01000291.1 GCA_004195335.1 Shewanella sp. | reverse complement strand
GCGTCACCTTTACCGCCGCCTATCTGCTCTGGCTGCTTCCATCTTCACTGTACAAGGTGTGTGAAAACATAGGCCAGTTTGGTATGGGGCACATCCAGAAAATGCGAATAAGCCGAGATGGGGTAAAATCCTCGTTGATATTGTAAGACCGGCTTCAGCCGGGAACCACCCTGTTATACAACCTTCGCGGCTGAAGCACACTCCTACATAGAGAACATGGCGTATTGCCTATTTCGATATCATGTAGGAGAGGCTTTGATGTAAGACCGGCTTTTAGTCGGGAAAGATGTTGTGAACATTTCATAGCTCATTCAATTCGCTGATAAAAATATTCGTGGCTGAAGCACACTCCTACAACAGCTAAAGCGCTCCTACATTCAAAACCGTTTCTGCATTGCAAACTGCAACTCTGAGTTTTTCGCCTAAATAAAAAACCTACAAAATCTCGTTAACCATCTAAAAACAAAAGCAAATAAAACATGGCCTGAACGATGCATTACCTAATGTATATAAGAGGTTTAACGCATTCAAACGGCTATATTGGCTTAAGGTAGGCAAGGATGACAACTCAGACTCATGTCACTCAAACGGTCATTAAATCGTTTTCGGTAAGAGCTATCGACATCCTAGCAGCAGTACTGCTGATCGTCGCGGCTTCGCCGATATTGATATTCAAGTATGCCTATAGAAGATGTCGTTATGGCTCTGCCATTGAGTATGTCTACATCTACAGCTTGGACAACACACAGATAACTCTGTATCAATTCACCGGAGAGGGGATCTGTTGTCAATGGCCCCATCTGCTCAACTTGCTAAAGGGTGATATTTCACTGCTGGGCACGGAGCAGCGCTATATTCTTGAAGACGCCAGAGCTCATAACCAAGCCTCTCCTTTAACCCACCAGCTCTCAAATATAACCGAGATAAAACCGGGCCTGCTCTCTTTCAAGCTCATGCATCAACAGGTGGGATTAAGTTTCGAAAATCAGGATAACGCCATTATCAACGCTCACCGGAGCGCACTGAGCTACCTGCTCGCCATATTCAGAACACTCACTATCTGGCTATTATCGAGCCATGACGCTAACAAGCACACGAAAACGATCCCTCTGTTTGATATCGAATTGAACAACTTGAGTATGTCTGAGTTACTCACAAGGATCACCAGTCAAGCAGGCCGTGATAAAGCACTGCAGATGGATAAACCAGCCATGGCTCAATACGCATTTGTTAATGCTGACTGCATGAACATCAGCATAAAAAACAGCCAGTACCGACATTGCCTGCAAAATGCCTGCGACATGGTTTTTGCCGATGGTTCAGGGATAAGACTCGCAAGCCTGTGGAAGGGCTTAGCACCAAAGGACAATTTAAACGGTACCGACATGTTCCCCCTATTGTGCGAGCAGCTTGCCGATAACGGGCTCTCCCTGTTTCTCTTAGGGGGTAAAGAGGGAATATCGGCGATAGCCGCAGATAAAATGCAGTGCCGATACCCAAACCTCAAGATTGCCGGCACTCACCACGGCTTCATCGATGAGCCACAAGTTAATGCTGCGGTCATCAAGCAGATAAACGAGTCAGAAGCATCGGTATTACTCGTCGCCATGGGAGCCCCGAAACAGGAACTATGGCTTGCAAAGCATAAACACAGACTCGATGTGAGTGTTGGTATCGGGGTTGGCGGATTATTCGATTTCTATGCGGAAAAGGTCAAACGCGCACCATTATGGGTGAGACAGATTGGAATGGAGTGGATATGCCGTCTATCTGAAGAGCCCGGACGTATGTGGAAGCGCTATATCTTAGGAAACCCACTGTTCATCTACCGGGTATTGAAAGAGATCCGCCGGGAAAGAGCACAAGCTGCACTGTCTCAAAAAAATAGCCGCAAAGAGAGCCATTCGGGTAATAACGCGATGATTGAACCTAACGGTAAAACGAACAATACCTGTTCAGATATCAGCATCGCAGACCTTTCGAATATTGAAACTAAAAATCTACTCGCACTCAACCGCTGCCAACGCCAAAGGATCAGCAGCAGACTAGGCTGCGGTGTTAAGCGAATATTTGACCTGTTTGGCGCCTCATTTTTGCTTTTGCTTCTGCTTCCCCCTCTGATGTTAGTGGCCTTGCTGATCCGAATAGAATCGAAAGGTCCGGTGCTATTTAGTCAGCAAAGAGCAGGAAAAAATAACACCCCATTTACCATGTGGAAGTTCCGCTCCATGTACCAGGACGCCGAGCAGCGACTGAGTAAACTGCAGGCTGACAACGAGATGCAAGGGGGGGTGTTGTTCAAAATGAAACGTGACCCTCGTATCACCTTGGTAGGCAAGATCATCAGAAAAGCCTCTATCGATGAACTGCCTCAACTGTGGAATGTCATTCGCGGAGAGATGTCTCTGGTGGGCCCTCGCCCGGCGCTGGAATCTGAAGTAAAACAATATTCCCAAAAAGACAGAAAAAGATTAGCCGTAAAACCAGGCATAACCTGTATCTGGCAGGTGAGTGGACGTTCAGATATTCCATTTGATCGACAGGTGGAGCTGGATGTGGATTATATCTATCAGCAGTCACTGCTCACCGATATCTGGATTTTACTGAAAACCATCCCGGCCGTATTGCTCGCACGGGGGGCTTACTAGCCTTAAACCAATCTCTTTAAAACAACAGTCATTTTTTAACATGGAGAGTAACCTATGCAAGCCATAATTTTTGCCAATAGACTCGGAGATGAACTCAACCCTCTGAATCATTGCTACTGCCCAGCCTTACTCCCTGTTGGCAACAAGGCTGTCATTGACTATACGTTAGAGGATATCGCTTCATCAGGCATTACGCAGATAAAACTGGTCATCTCGCCTCAGGCAAAAGAGATTGAGCAACATTTGGGATCGGGTAAACAGTGGGGAATCGAAATTGAGTACTTCCTGAGTAAGCCAGAGGAAGATACCTCAGCCGTGTTAAAACGGCTCTCACTCAATATGCAAGATAAGTTACTGCTCGCCAGAGGGGATATATTCCGTTCGCCATCCATTGCACACTTTATCGAGTTCTCAAAGGAGTTCCCGGACAATTTTATACAAGCCAAAATGGCCAACCAGAATGCAGGAATGATGTTATTACCAGCAGCCCTTCCCCATATTGCCGATCTTAACTGGCCCCTGTGTCACCAAGCTAATGACGAAGCCGTTGTCACTTTGGTTCTTCATGGACATTGCTGCATGCTGGACAGTTTCCAATCATATATGGATACCAACCTAAGCCTAGCAGCCAACGAACTCCCTTCACTAACCCCTATGGAACGCAGTTACCACTCAGCCAACCCCGAGCAAGACTTTTATGTTGGCGCGAAAGCACGAACAGGACTGTTAAACGAGCAACAGGGATGGGGAATTCTCGGAGAAAATACTTGGATCGATCCCAGCGTCACCCTAAAAAACTGTATTTTGGTCGGCAATGATTGCCTGGTAGATAAAGGTTCAATACTGGACAACTGTCTGGTGTTACCTCATACCTACGTTGGCGAAGGCTTAGAGGTAAAGGACAGTATTTTATGTAAGAACCTACTGATAAATGTAAAAACCGAGGGCGTCATAGAGATAGACGATCACGCTCTGATAGGCTCTTGTGAAGTGGCGGTAAAAGGGGACACAAATAAAACGGGCTTATTCACGCGATTTGTACTCTTCATTTTACTGACTATGAGTTTACCTTTATGGCCTCTGTTACAGGTGGTTTCATTCATCAACAGCTGCGGGGTAAAGAATAGCGACGAAAATAAGGGCTACTCATCGAAGAGTGTCCTATCCGAACCGGCATTCGGAGCAAGAATAACACAGAGCAGCAAGGATAATCTGGGACAGACTTTTCAGACATGGAAGTGGAACATATCCCCAAGGATATTGGCATTAATGCCTCAACTGTATTACGTCATCAGTGGCCGATTAGATCTCTTTGGGTCCTCACCGAAAGTCAGTCATTCCCACGGGCAAGCTACAGACCGCTTGGGGGTCTTTGGCCCTGTGCAGCTTCTTCTCGATGAATCGGCTCCACAAGAGGAAATAAGCCTGTTAGCACTTGAATTTGAAGCCAATAATGACAATGTAAAATACCTTTCACTTCTTTGGCGCTCCTTGCAAGTACACAGCCACTCCTTAGCTCAAAGCGGAGTGAGGGAGTTTGAGTCATAGATTATAAATTGATGATGAGAGAGCAAAGACGGTTGAGACAAACTCTTAGAAAATACTTAGATAACAGTAACTAGAGAGCTGTATTTAAAATACCCAAGGTTCGAGGAGAAGGCCCATGAAAACCATTATCACATACGGTACATTCGATCTATTTCACTTCGGCCATGTTCGCCTGTTTAAGCGCCTCAAGTCATTGGGTGACAGACTCATCGTCGGCGTCTCGACCGATGAGTTCAACGCTCAAAAAGGCAAGGCGGCATTTTTCAACTATCAACAGAGGGCTGAAATTGTTGCCGCATGTCGCTATGTCGACCTCGTTGTTCCAGAAATAAATTGGCAGCAAAAACAAGTTGATATTAAATATCTAAAGATAGATATTTTCGTTATGTGTAACGACTGGGAGGGTAAAATCGACTCGCTCTCCAATCAATGTCAGGTCATCTACTTAGACAGGACCGGTAATATTTCCACCACGGAAATAAAGAATAATCTCGCCCTTACTAGCCGTCGATAAAAGTGAGAAGAATATGATGAAGGTGATCACATCAATATTAAGAAAAATAATCTATCACTGCTCAGGCCTCTGTCCGAGAATGAATAAGGCGGTACTAGGTAGTTACAAGGATCAGTTTTCAGATAATGCCAAATATTTATGCCTGCATTGGCAACAAACCCGCTTTATTCGTACCATCTGGATAAGTGGAGATGCACGGCTCATACAAGAGTTGACCAAACAGGGGATTGAAGCCTACCACCGAAGAAGTCTGCGAGGGCTCTATCATTG
>SDWK01000416.1 GCA_004195335.1 Shewanella sp. | reverse complement strand
TATTTTCATGTTATATCGTCATGTAAGCTATTGATTTTCCCTTCGCACTAGCTTAAATTCGCGGCTAAAATTAGAATTGAAACTCATTTATTTTGTTGTAAGCAATTCGACATTTGCTTTAAAGGAGTTAAGCATGAGAACAAGAGCAGTCATTGCTGTTTTTTTTCTATTAGGCGCATGGAATGCCACAGCCCAATGCAATAAAAACATTCATTTAGCCACTATTCCATATGCTAAAAACAGTTCGTACTTTCCAACCCAATATTCCAGTGAATTAGACTCGGTACTCGAAAAGGCCACAGAGAGAACAGGGTATTTATTGCTTGAGTTTCAGGTGCAGCAACAACAGGAGAGTGAAGATATTCGAAAGTATAATATGTGGCTAGCCAATCGACGTATCACTCGGGTCAAAGAATACCTGACAAAGTCTAACTACTCCTCACCGATCATCAGCAGGATTTTAACTGCAGGGACTGAGCTGCACCGAGATGTCAGCATCAGTTGGTGTGAGTCTGCTAAGGATATTGATACAAACTCAAACCAGCTCACTCATATTGATGATGAACACACAGATGAGCATGCTGGTATGGGTATGAAATAGGCTTTGAGTTTGGCTTTGGTTTTGGTTTGGTCATAACCAGAGTCTTTGCTCGGTTCATTTACCCAAAAAACCGTTTAGAGGTCTGAGTCAAACAGTACGTTATTCACGGCTGACTTAGCGCTAATAGGTATATATGAATTTTTCTATAAGCGATTCATAAATACAGAAAAGTTCAATAATTTTTTGTTAAACACGCCTCAGTTCCCAAATCCGAATGTTTCGAGATTTACGTTGCAACTATTGAACACAAATTTATCTATAACGCTAAATAAACGTAAAATATTAGCTTACTCCATTATTATCGATTGAGACCATCCCATCGGAGGGAACATGGCTAAAACCATTCTATTGCTCATTTTTTTCTGCCTCAGCTCATTTTCTACAGCAAGTTATGCCGTGCCAACAACTTCAGAGGCAAGCTCACCTCAAACTTGGCATTATGTAAATGAGAATGGTGAACTCAAGGTAAAACTCTACTTTTTCTGGTCTAAAACTTGTCCTCACTGCGCCGAAGCCCATCCTTTTATCGATTCACTTCCCCAAAAATACCCTTGGATAGAGCTGGAATCATATATGGTTTCAGAGCCGGGCTCGATGAAAAAGTGGAAAGAGATCTCTGCATTAACGGAGACTGAGGCAAGGTCAGTTCCCTATATGGCATCGTGTGAAAAAGCGGTGATTGGTTACAGCAGTGAAGCGGTTACAGGGCAATATTTACTCCAGAATCTCAAAACCTGTTATCAATCTTTAGGCGGAACCCTCGACCCTAATGATACCTATCAGCCCGTCGCATCAACGGCCACAAACAATGCCCCTCTCTTTGGAACCTGCAGCGACACCAGTGATGACGAGGGCAGTGAAGGCACATGTGATCTGGGTTTAACTGAATCCCAAGTTAATACCAGCTCAGTGCAACCCGTAGAGTTGCCTTGGATTGGCGTTGTAAACCCTGAGCAGCTGTCACTGCCTTTACTGACAATCGTGCTTGCTGGCGTAGATGCCTTTAACCCCTGTGCCTTCTTCGTACTCCTGTTTTTGCTTTCAATTATGGTCAATGCAAAGAGCCGAACACGTATGCTGATCGTCGGAGGAATATTCGTTTTCTTCTCCGGCTTTATCTACTTCCTCTTTATGATCGCCTGGCTGAATATATTTGAGATCTTAGGCGCAGGCAGCGATGGCGGAATGATTATTCTCGGGGCCGGTATTCTGGCGCTTATCGCCGGTGTAATTAATTTAAAAGACTACTTCTATACCAAGGGGGAAGTCTCACTCTCCATGTCGGCGGAAAATCGCACCGGGCTTATTAAGCGAATGGGTAAACTCACCAATGCCAGCTCCATGGCGGCTATGATTGCAGGTACCATTGTACTCTCTATTCTAGCCAATGCTTATGAGCTACTCTGCACCGCTGGCTTCCCCATGATTTATACCAGTGTACTGGCAATGCATGAGTTACCGGATATGGAACGTTACTTCTACTTAGCTTTTTATAATATCGTCTATGTCATTCCACTGGCGGCGATTGTGATTGCCTTCAGTGCAACCTTAGGTAAGCGTAAACTGACCGAAAAAGAGGGGCAAACTCTGAAGCTGATGTCTGGCATCATGATGGTAGGTCTTGGCGGAACGTTAGCGGCAGATCCCACCGCATTACAGAATGTCGCTCTTGCTATCGGTCTTATCCTGAGCTCTATTGTGCTTACGTTCATCATCACGATGACAAGAAAAGCCTTGGCAAAATCTAAGCGTTAAAAGTCAGATTTGCCTCTATAAAATCACTAAAAAGGGTGCCCTTCGTCCGGCACCCTTTTTGATCGGATGATCAAAAAATAGCAATAACCGCCCTCTCATATTAAAGTTTGCCAATATATGGCCGATAAACACCTAACGAGATAGCAGGAGATCAGCATGGCATTAACGATCGGTACCCCAAATTTAGAACCTAATATGAGCAATGGAAGTGTCGGTGTAAAAGTGGCTCAGCTAGCCAAGGGACAACAGGAAGCCGAAGGTGAGATTGCACTTCAACTCATTCAAGCTGCAGTACCTGCAACCCCAGTTTCTCCTGTCGGAAATTCAGGACACAATGTCAATATCAAGGTATAAACGGGCAGTAAAAGCTCAGTCACAAAAGCCGTTAACCGACTAAAGGTGAACGGTTTTTTAGTTTAAACCCCATCAAACCTGTTTCTGGCATTCACCTTGCGCCCAAGAGATTATACCGATTGGTATTAACCTTCAACATAGCGATCTCTCCCCGTTAATTTAGCGCTATAAAGTAACGTATCGGCTTTAGAAATGAACTCATCAGCACTCATCCCCTCCCGCCACTGACATACGCCTTGTGAGACGGTGATATAATTACCTAACTCTGAATCGGGATGAATAAGCTTTGTGGCGGCAAGTGAATTTTTTACTTTTTCGGCAATCTGACAACTACCGCTTAAATCGGTTTCAGGAAGCAGCAACACAAACTCCTCTCCCCCGTATCTGGCGGCGAGATCTCGCGGGCGATGACAGGCACTGACCAACACCTTAGCCAAGGCGACTAGGCATTCATCACCGACTTGATGCCCCGAGCTATCGTTAAGGCGCTTAAAGTAATCAACATCGATAAGAATAAGACCTAAGGGATGATTATTTCTTGCAGAGGCTCTCACCTCCTGAGACAGTATCTCATCGAAATGTCGACGATTACTGATATTGGTTAAGCCATCGACCAGCGCCATCTTTCTGAATTGATTTAGTAGATACTGTTTTTCAACATCCCGAACGATCGCTTTCTTAAACCAGGAGTAAAGCACTTCCTGTCCGCTCACTAATATTGCCAAGAAACAAAACAATTTCGTCGCCGGAAACAGAGGGTTTGCAGGTATTTCAATTAACCGAATAAAGAAACTAGATAGCATCAGAGGGAATACGGCCGCCAACATGATTCTTCTATCAGGGAATAATGCAATCGCTAAGGTTAATACTAAAATATCAATTAATGTTTCAACCCCAGTTAAAGCGGCATGCTCAGCATGTATTTCCCCCCCACTTTCGTAGAGTTTCCAGATCAAGAATAGCCAGGCGGCAACGAGCATGAATAGGTAGATAAACAGTGACTTATTCGAAATCTCCGCATCTTTAAACAACCAGTTCATTCCCCCGCCAATCAAAGCCGTGATGACAACAGGAGCCAGAAATACAGCTGCCTCTTGTAGACTAAGCAATGGAGATGGTTGCATTTTTATATTAGCGAAGAAGACAACGACTAAGAAGAGTGATATTAACGTCGCCCACATCACTCCCTTGACTAAATAGAGATGGGTCTCTTTCTTTAGCTGGCATTCAAATGAAGGAATAGTGATATCCATAGCGGTAATGCTGCATCCTTATTAGCTAAAAATATTAAATCCTGATTAAACGGTTTGTTTTTTAATCAAATATGCCCCAATTATAATCAGCTTTAAAAAAACAGCAAAGCTAATCAGCTTATTATTAAGCCGATGTCTGTAAAACAAAAAAGCCAGCTTTTATGGCTGGCTTAGTTGTCAAAATAATAAGTGGTCAAAAATAATATGAACCCCGTTATGCGGCAACCAGCTCTTGCTCTGGTGCACTATGCCTGATGAGATAATCAAACGCTCCTAACGATGCCGTCGCACCACTGCCCATGGCAATGATAATTTGTTTGAAAGCAGAGTTGGTCACATCACCTGCTGCATAGATGCCAGGTACTGACGTCTCACCTTTACCATCGACGATTATCTCACCTCTGGCGGTTAAATCGATAGTGCCCTTCAACCATTCGGCATTTGGTACTAAGCCTATTTGGACAAAGATACCGGCAAGCGCTACATGATGAGATTCACCTGTGGCTCTATCGGTGTAATTGAGTCCGCTAACACATTTTTCATCACCAATCACTTCGGTCGTCATCGCCTGAGTAATAATCTCAATATTGCCCATTGATGCGGCTTTACGCTGCAAGACCTCATCGGCTCTTAATTTATTGTCAAACTCCAGCACGGTAACATGCTCAACGATGTTAGCCAGGTCGATGGCGGCTTCGATGCCTGAGTTACCCCCACCAATGACAGCAACGCGTTTGCCTTTAAACAGCGGACCATCGCAATGTGGGCAGTAGGCCACACCTTTCCCACTATACTCCAGCTCACCAGGCACATTCATTTTACGCCATCTTGCGCCCGTCGCCAGAAGTACAGTTTTACTCCTGAGCACCGCGCCACTCTCTAGCTCCAGCTCGAACAATTCACCGGACTTAAGGCTTAGCGCTCTTTGATTATCCATGATATCGACATCATATTCATGAACATGGGCCTCGAGATTTGCCACCAGCTTAGGCCCTTCGGTGGCCTTAACTGAGATAAAGTTCTCAATTCCTACAGTTTCGGCGACTTGGCCACCAAATTTATCGGCCACGATCCCGGTTCGCAACCCTTTACGTGCCGCGTAGATGGCCGCCGATGCACCAGCGGGTCCACCACCAACAACTAATACATCAAATGGCTCCTTCTCTGCCAGCTCATCAGCTTTACGTGCCACAGCCCCGGTATCTATTTTATTAAGGATCTCGGTTAAGCCGATACGTCCCTGAGCAAAGAGTTCACCATTAAGGTAAACGGAAGGGACGGCGAGAATATCGCGCTCAAAGACTTCTGTTTGAAACAGAGACCCATCAATCATCACGTTAGTAATATTCGAATTCACCGCGGCCATCATGTTCAGCGCCTGCACGACATCGGGGCAATTCTGACAGCTGAGAGAAACATAAGTTTCGAAATGGTATTCACCCGGTAACGCTTTAATTTGTGCAATAACTGCATCATCTAGTTTAAGCGGGTGGCCGCCGGTATGCAGCAAGGCCAATACTAATGATGTAAATTCGTGACCCATTGGCAGGCCGGCAAACGTGATATCTGTTTTAGTTTCCGCGCTAGTCACTTTCATCGAAGGCATACGTTTGCCTTCAGCCTCGATAATGCTAACAAGTGGTGACAAACTCTCGATATCTTGCGCTAAGGCTCTAAGCTCTTGCGCCTTAGGGCTATCATCTGCAGACACGACAAGTTCAACTGGGCGCTTGAGGTTTTGCAAATAGGTTTTCAGTTGAGCCATAAGATTCGTATCTAACATGATAACTCCTAAAAAATTGACACCACTATCTTTGAGTATCAATTGTAAATGTGGGGATAAATAATGAGCTCAGACTCGCAGGGGGGGGATCTGAGCTCATTTGGAGATAAAAGATCACTGCAGTGAAAATGCAATCCGTCACTGCAATGGCTGGTAGTTTGGAGATGAAACTGCTACCAGCTGTAGGTTAAATTAGATTTTACCGACTAGGTCTAGTGATGGTGCTAATGTTTCTGCACCTGGCTGCCATGCTGCAGGACAAACTTCACCATCATGAGTAGCCACATACTGAGCCGCTTGAATTTTACGAACAAGTTCAGCTGCGCTGCGTCCAATACCCAGGTCATGAACTTCACTAACCTTAATTTGACCTTCTGGGTTGATAACAAAAGTACCGCGTAGTGCTAGCCCATCTTCTTCAATCATCACACCGAAATTACGTGTAATAGCACCCGTTGGGTCACCAATCATTGGATACTGGATCTTTTTGATGGTGTCTGAAGTGTCGTGCCACGCTTTGTGAGTGAAATGAGTGTCCGTCGATACTGAGTAAACTTCAACGCCCATCCCCTGTAGCTTCTCGTAATGATCAGCCATGTCACCTAATTCTGTTGGACATACAAAAGTGAAATCAGCAGGGTAGAAGAAAACAACTGACCATTTGCCTAACAGGTGTTTCTCAGTAACTGGTACAAACTCACCTTTATGGAATGCAGTTGCTGAGAATGGTTTGATTTCGGTGTTGATGATTGATTGATTCATTTAAAGCTCCGTTAGAGGTTATTAATTCTTTCGACTGACCCTGTATCTGTTTGTCAGTTCGTTTTCGATGTGAAGATAATAACCAAGAGCATCGATTAAATATAACGAGTAAAACCTATTATCCTAATCGATTTTTCAGAATCATTGATTTTGATGAATAAACAGACATAAACATGCATTTTATGACTAAAAAACGATTGAATTGGTATTATTCCCAAATATCGAAACGCGTCAAAGAACGGCCCAGGGTAAAATCCAACTGCTGTGACAAACTGTGCGCCTTGGTCTTTAGCCCACTGCTGCTGATCTCTCTTCGAGTCTTACCCGCAAGCACCACCCAGTTTCCGCCGCCAGTCAAGCAGGCCCTAACCTCGCAGAAATGTTTTTGTAGCAGACTCAGCAAAGCGCGGTTTTTGCTATGTTCCTTCCAACAATTCAGCACCAGAAACCCGTCAGACTTGATCAGTGACGCCGAATTTTCGATAAACGCTTCCGATAACTGGCTCTCATCCACACCATCGGCGCCATAAATGTCAGCAAAGATAACATCGGCCTTTTTATGATCGGCTTCCTGAAGAAACTGTGCAGCATCTTGATGAATGACGGTGAGCTTCTTACCAATCGGTAATTGAAAAAAGCGTTTAGCCAGCTCAATCACTTTTAACCTCAATTCAACTGCGGTGACTTTAATACCTGTATCGAAATGACGAAGCGCATGGATCAAACCACCGCCACCTAAGCCTAAAATAATCACGCGCTTAGGCTTTACAAACAACAGGACTAAAAGCATGGCTTGCAGATAAGTATGCTGAGGAATATGAGGTTCTAATTTGAGTAACTTACTCTGCTCATCATTATCACCAAATGAGAGGACGCGCATATGTTTATCATCTAAGACCAGTAGAGGTCCATGTTCATCTTCGCACTGGTGAAGTATTTCTAAATCTGTCATGAGGTCTCCAAAAATTCGGCGTGTATTATGCCGCCAAAACAGCAAAATTACAAAACACTCAGCTCCTCTTACTCCTCAAGAATTAACGACTCTCGAAGCGCTACAAGAGTTAACGGCATAGCCGGAAATGATGAATAAAAGCACGGGATCTATCAATGAAGAACCAAACCCTACAGGTTTAATAACAGGCATCCCAAACAACACTGCAATCATCACCAAATCTCAACCTCGCATTGTGATCTAGCTCTCCAACATTATTTTTATTGTCATTACAATCTTGCCGCTTTCCCATCAATGACTCTCTATAAACCAGGAACACGATGAAAAAACCCCTTATTTCGATCACGCTCGCCGCCCTATTAACCAGCCAACTTTCTGGGTGCATGGGGCAGATGGGTCTCAGTGCTATGCTTACAAAAGGTAATTTGAGCGCAGTAGATAACCGCTATGGCAGAGCTGGACTGTTTGTTTTGCTTAGCCCTGTTTATGGTCTAACCGCAACAGCAGATCTGTTTATCTTAAACAGCATCGAATTTTGGACCGGAACAAACCCCATCACCAAACGGTCTCCAGCGGTTGTTGATATGCCAGTCGAAGCGATTTTCAAGGTTAATTCACATTTAAATAAAGAGCTCACGACAGCACCACTTCCAGAAATAAAACTGACCAATGCCACCATGGAAGCAACCAATGACGACACCTTAGTGATGACCTTGACCTTCGATGATGGCAGTCAGCAACAGATATCAGGGCATAAACGAGGGGGGCTGGTTGATTTCTATCTCGATAATGAGTTTATCGCCAGAGTGGGTGTCGATGAACTGGCAAGCTACTCAAGCGCTATAAAGGCTTAGCTTAATTCATATTAGGGTCAAAATTATTGGCCCTAATATCGATAGCTTCGTACTCTGACTTCTGGAAGGCCTATTACCCAAAGGGCTGGTTACTTAAGTAAACGATGGAAAAATGCCACAGATTCCAGATACATCTGCATAGCTAAAGCGGGGTCATAACGAGCCTCACTATCACGCATAAAGGCATGTTGTGCGTTAACCTCGAGCCAACTGAAATTCCGGTCTGTTTTTTCTAGTTGGGCATAAACCCGCTTACGCCCCTCGCTTGATACATGGGGATCTTGTTTCCCCCACACCATAGTCAACTCTCCTTGAATATCTTTAGTTCGGGAAAGCGAGTCATGTCCTTCCTCACAAGGAATAGTACTGGAATGAATATCCGTAGCATAAAGGCAGAAAGCCGCAGAAATATCAGGGTTAATGGCAGCACGATAGGCTAAGTGGCCACCAATACAGACCCCCATACTTCCGACATGACTGGTACAAAAAGCCTGACTTCTCGCGAAATGAACCAATGCCTCGGTATCACTATCATGATGCTCCAGTGGTTTGGCAAACTTATCTTCATTGCCTTTATCTTTACCTGCATCATCATAGGCTAAGACGGTACCGATTGGATTCAACTCATGAAACACTTCGGGAACCAGTACTACAAAACCGTGCCCGGCCAGCATAGTGGCAGCTCTTGCTATGGGGGCCGTCTGCTGAAATATCTCAGAATAGAAAATAATGGTGGAAAACTGCCCTTCTGCATTCGGACGATAAAGATAGGTTCGCATCGTTCCGGTAGCGGTAGGAATATCGTGAATCTCTTGACTGACCATCATAATGTTAATCCCTTGGCTGATAGATTAATCATTAATCTATCAGCCAAATAACAAGATGTCAGGTAAAACTATACGAGGAGCTAAACCTTGTTTTAAAACAGCTCGTTCGGACAGGTCTCCCCTTTAACTAACTGCTCCACATTCATCAAGCTCGTATAAGCAATCGAACTTAGCGCCTCTTGAGTCAGGAAGGCTTGGTGACCCGTAAAAATCACATTATGACAAGCCGATAATCTTCTAAATACATCGTCTTGAATGATCTCATTCGACTTATCTTCGAAGAAAAGTTCTTTTTCATTTTCATAAACATCTAAGCCAAGCGAACCTAACAGACCTGATTTAAGTGCTTCCATGGCATCAAGTGCGTTAAGTAACCCACCTCGACTGGTATTTATTACCATCACACCCGGCTTCATTTTGTCGAAGCTTTCTTTACATAACAGATGGTGATTATTCGGAGTTAAAGGGCAATGAAGGCTGATAATGTCACAGAGTGGATACATCTCATCGAGCGATACATAATCGATGCCTAAGTCGATCACGGCCTGATTAGGAAATGGATCATGAGCTAGCACTTTACAACCGAAGCCTTGTAAAATCTTAATTGTGGCTAAACCGATTTTCCCGGTGCCTATGACTCCCACTGTGCGATTATGCATATTAAAGCCGACTAAGCCTTCTAATGAAAAGTTAGCATCCCGGGTGCGTTGGTATGCCTTATGAACTTTTCGATTCAGTGTGAGCATGAGCGCAATCGTGTGTTCGGCCACTGACTCAGGAGAGTAAGCTGGCACATTTACGACCCTAAGGCCTAACTTTTTGGCGGCGACCAAATCAACATTGTTGAAGCCAGCACAGCGCATCGCAATGATCTTAGTTCCGTTTTTGGCGAGTTCGACTAACACTTCTTCACACAGAGAGTCATTCACGAATGCACAAATGGCTTCAAAACCATATGCGAGTTTGACCGACTTCATGCATAGACGATAATCGAAATACTCGATCTCAGCGCCGAAAGCCTTATTCGTTCTATTGAAATGCTCAATGTCGTAGTGCTTAGCACTGAAAAATCCTATTTTCATCTTTTCCCCCAACCCCGATTAACTCACTTAATTTAATAGTATGTACGCTTTTTTATCCTGAATGTATAAGCAATATCAAATTTTATCGATTACGGATACTTCTTCCCATCTTATATCAGCAAGAACCCATAGCTGATAACCAATGGCGACTCACCTTAATAGGCTACAGTACAAAGAGTCACTAAATACCTAGATTTTTTACCTGTTAATAATTTCTTTTATTGTGAGCTGTATTTTTAAATCAGGTGAAGTTAATCTTCACAGGCGATAAATTCCTGATAAGCTGGCTTCACTTTCTTCTAAAACTTAGCATTAACTCTCCTCTATCATGAAAAAATCTAAGCTTTCTGAAAAACAGTTCTGGTTTCAAAGGATGGGTAAAACCAGCCTTAGGGCATTTCATATTCTTGGGATCACAGGTGCCGGTGGGGGTATTCTGCTTGGTGTTGCTCAGACCGAGTGGATCTTTTATTGGTGTATGGCCATGACAACCGGTTCACTACTTATGCTATGGGAGATTGTCAGAGACTGGCGCTGGCTGATACAACTCAAAGGCGTGCTTACTCTGGTAAAGCTAGGTTTACTGGCACTTTTTATCCCCTTTTCACATCTTAAACCGGAACTGCTAATAACGGTCCTACTCCTCTCGGTATTGGTTTCTCACGGCCCTGCAGGCTTACGCCACTTTTCAGTTATTCATGGACGAAGAATCGATGCCAGAAAAGAAGTTAAAGGTTGAGCTTGACGCTACCGCGGAGTTAATCACCCATTTTGCGCCTCTCGAATCTCTCCCCATATCAGCAGAAGTCTTAGACCTCGCCTGCGGTGGTGGAAGAAATGGCCTTTGGTTTGCTAAAAGAGAACACAAGGTCACTTTTATCGATAAATCGCTGGATGCACTTGGTTCCCACTTAAGTAAACATTGCTATCTGGAGTGGGATTTAGAAGATGGCACTCCACTTCCTTTACTCCGAGAACAATTTGATGTTGTTCTTGTTTTCAATTATTTACACCGGCCTCTCTTCTCACAAATTAAAGCTTTAGTTAAACCTGGCGGCTTAATTTTCTATGAAACCTTTACCGAGAAGCAGGCGGAGATCGGCCGGCCCAGAAACCCAGACTTCCTATTAAAACCTCTCGAGCTTAAATCAAAGTTTGATAAATGGAACTGCCTGCATTACTTTGAAGGAGAGCTAAGTACAAATAGCAGACAGAGTTTTAAGGCGCAGTTAATCGCACGTAAGCCTATAAACTAAGAAATAGGAAGCCCACTGAGAAAGATCAGCTAAAGCAAATGTATGGCATCTATAGCCGCCTTCGAAGTCTCTATCTGACAATTTAACAAGGATGAATATGTTTCCTTATCCAGAACAATATAGACAGGCAATCCCGCCCTTGCTTACCGGATTTATGGTTATCTGGTCACTCTTGAGTCGCCTGTTATTTGGTGACAATAGCGATATCGCCTTCTACCCCCTGCTTATCCTTTTTCCGATAATTGCTCTGCTTCATACCCAATTAATCTGGCAAGCGAAGGGGATGGAAAGGTTAGATCAATCTGCCTACGCCTTTATTCACCTATCATTATCATTTGTTGTCTGGACCTTCTCATTGATGCACGTTAATGGCAGCGGTTTCTCTTAAATCATTGAGCCGTTGCGAAGATGACTTCAACTAAGGGGGCGTTAATATCAAAGTGCCTCTCTTCTTACCTAGTTAAAAGATTTTATTACAGATGGTTTTTTCACTTGCTTCTCTTATCCGCTTGCAGGTATCTTTGCCTCGCATTCACACTTAGGTCCTTTTAATGTCTGACTTCGTATACTCACCACCGACTTCTCCCTGGCTAGAAGTAATCTATCAAGATAAGGATATTCTGGTTGTCAATAAACCCTCAGGCTTGCTATCCGTTCCCGGTCGGGATCCGGCTCATAGTGATAGCATCTTTACCCGAGTACTCGCCGAACATCCTAACGCACAGATAGTGCATAGATTAGATATGGCGACTTCGGGTGTGATCGTTGTGGCATTGAGAAAAAGTGCAGAGCGGGAGTTAAAACGACAGTTTCGAGATAGAGAAACAAAAAAGACTTACTATGCGCGTGTCGCCGGTCATGTGAAAGCGGATAATGATAGCGTCGATCTCCCCTTAATCTGCGACTGGCCTAACCGCCCAAAACAAAAAGTCGACCACGACATAGGTAAAGCTTCACTCACACACTTTGAAGTCATAAGCAGAGCAAAACGATCGACATTAGTCAAACTGACACCGATCACGGGTCGCTCACATCAGCTACGTGTACACATGATGGCGATAGGACACCCCATACTTGGCGATAATTTCTATGCAGACCCGTTAGCCAAACGATTAGCGAGCCGTTTATTACTGCACGCACAGGAGTTGACCATTAAGCAGCCATACTCTGGTGAGGAGATGACATTTAACTGTGACACGCCTTTCATGGAAGCCGAGTCTGAGCAATAGTTTGTCTAATTCTGATGGCCAATTCATCGCTGATTTTGGCCATCCCCCTCTCTTACGCCCCTCCCTCTCTCCTTTCACCTAACCAAACATTTATCATCAAATCTGAACATTTAATAGCAATCCCCACCCTTGAAGCGTAAATTAACTAACAATCATCGTAATAATAAGCATTTAATCATGGAAACATCATTTCAAAGAGATAAGCTTGATAATCAGATCCTGTCGGCTTTGATGCAGGAGGCCAGAACACCATTCGCGGAGCTGGCAAAACGATTTAATGTCAGCGCTGGCACGATTCATGTCCGAGTCGAAAAAATGAAACAAGCAGGAATTATTACTGGCGCGCAAATCACCGTCAATCCCAAAGCACTGGGTTATGACGTCTGTTGTTTCATCGGGATAAATTTAAAAAGCGCAGGCGATTATCCAGCCGCAATATCGAAACTCAATGCCCTGGAAGAGGTCGTTGAAGCTTATTACACCACGGGTAATTACAGTGTATTTGTGAAGGTAATGTGCCAATCAATCGATGGGTTACAGCACGTACTAATCAACCGAATTCAGTCTATCGATGAGATTCAATCGACAGAGACCTTAATTAGCCTACAAAACCCCATCGTCAGGGCCGTAAAGCCTTAATAATAATTTATTCCTATACACATTAGCCTCAGATAAAACGACCAAAGAAGTTACACTTAATGATTTTTTTGGTTGCCGAAGTTAACATTTATGCACATTTGTGTTACAAACATTCCCTACCTCTCGAAACAGAGAGGAAACAGATAATAAGTAAACCATTACAATTGCCTCATGGATGTGTCCCTAAGGCAGATTATTGACAAGGAATGAAGTTGTGAAAACAAAACTATCGATAGCAATAACAGCCGCGCTAATTTCATCGGCTACTTACTCTATTGCTGCATCAGCAAGCAATACAACCATCAGTCAGCTCTCCCATGCAGTGATGCAACAAACCAACCTAATGAGCCCTACAACTAGCGTTAGTGGCATGCATGACCAGTTCGATACAAAAACGGGTCAAGTTACTTTTCAGTGGGCAAAAAAAGGACAATCAGCTCCAGCTTTAGGTGCACTTGAGCAAAAGTACAAAGTCGCCACCGGCGCTGATTATTATCTAAATAAAGTTACTGGCATTTCGACAGCAAACAAAGGGGCATCTAAAGCTGTCCTTTCTAACATGCATGATAATGGTCGTGGAGCAACCGTCGCTAAATACAGCCAAGAAGTTAATGGCGTTGAAGTCTTTAATCATGAAGTAAACATCATGATGGACCGAGAGTTCAATTTAATCGCTTCATCGGGTAAATTTGCTAACACTTCAAATCAACGCAAGAGCATTAATGCAATCCAAGAAAATTTTGGCGATAGCGCCATTGCAGTCAATGCAGCATTTTCTGAAATGGGCGGTGCTTCTGTAACACTGACATCAAAGAGAACGGAGTCAAACAAGTATCAATCATTCTTGAGCTCAAACGCTTCTGGTACAAAGCAGATTGTAGGTGAGCCTCGCGCTAAGAAAGCCGACTACGCGTTGACAGATGTTATTCCTGTCATCAACAAATGATACCGGAACTTCCTTTTCTACAACTCCGCCGTTTGGGACTCTGCCGACTGTCATTCTCTGTCTCTTATACACATCT
>SDWK01000025.1 GCA_004195335.1 Shewanella sp. | reverse complement strand
GAGTTTAGTTTGTTGAAATTGATATTCATTAAGTGGCTGGATATAGGGTGTCATACCCACAGATATAAACAGCCATACCCGTGAGGGCATGACTGTGGATTTTTTACTGTATCGATATTTCTTGGTTTTTAGAAGAATCCCAGAGGGTTAACATCGTAACTGATCAATAGGTTCTTGGTATTCTGATAATGATCTAACATCATCTTATGAGTCTCACGGCCGATCCCTGACTTTTTATAGCCGCCAAATGCAGCGTGGGCGGGGTAGGCGTGATAACAGTTGATCCAGACCCGTCCGGCTTGAATGCCGCGTCCCATGCGCTGTGCCTTGTTCATATCGCGCGTCCAAACCCCGGCACCTAAGCCGTACTCGGTATCATTGGCGATAGCTAAGGCTTCGGCTTCATCTTTAAAGGTGGTGACCGAGATAACCGGGCCAAAGATCTCCTCCTGGAAGATACGCATATCGTTGGTGCCTTTTAGTATGGTGGGCTCGATATAGTATCCACTACTCTGGTCGCCTTCTAGCTTGCACATATTCCCACCGAGTAGCACCTGAGCGCCCTCGTCTTTACCTATCTGCAGGTAGCTGAGTATCTTATCGAATTGCTCCATGGATGCCTGAGCACCAACTTGAGTATCGGTATCTAATGGGTCTCCCTGCTTGATGGCTTTGGCTCGTTCGATAACTTTCGCCATAAACGGTTCATAGATCGATTCGTGGATCAGTACCCTAGATGGGCAGGTACAGACTTCCCCTTGATTAAAGAAGGCTAACAACATGCCTTCAATCGCCTTGCTTAGGTATTCGTCTTCATGATCCATCACATCGGCAAAGAAAACGTTGGGAGATTTTCCACCTAACTCGACGGTTGAAGGAATTAATGACTCCGCTGCACACTTCAGAATGTGGTGACCAATTTCGGTCGAACCGGTGAACGCCAGCTTTGCAATTCGTTTGCTGGTGGCCAGTGCTTGCCCGGCTTCGGCACCGAAGCCATTGACCACATTCAGTATTCCTGCTGGTAGCAGATCTTGAATCAATTCCAACATCACCAGGATAGAGACCGGGGTCTGCTCGGCGGGTTTGAGTACAACGCAATTTCCTGCCGCAAGGGCCGGAGCAATTTTCCAGGCTGCCATCAAGAGTGGAAAGTTCCATGGGATGATCTGACCAACGACGCCCAGTGGCTCCGGAAAATGGTAGCTGACGGTATTCGAGTCGATATCGGCAGCACTTCCCTCTTGGGCACGAATACAACCAGCGAAATACCTGAAGTGGTCTACGAACAGGGGAAGATCGGCATTAATGGTTTCACGTACTGCCTTACCGTTTTCCCAGCACTCTGCGACAGCAAGGTACTCTAAATTTTGCTCGACTCTATCGGCAATTCTCAGTAATAGGTTAGAACGCTCGGTTACCGATGTTAATCCCCAAGACTCCCGGGCCGCGTGTGCGGCATCCAGAGCGAGTTCGATATCGCGCTCATCGGAGCGAGGGATTTGGCAAAATGTCTGCCCGTTTACCGGAGAGCTATTGTCAAAGTACTTGCCACCGACAGGAGCTATCCATTCCCCCCCGATAAAGTTGGCGTATTGTGCTTTAAAATTGACGAGTGCATCAGGGGTGCCTGGTTGTGCGTAGATCATGATTGAATTCCTTTTTTGTCTTGTTGATCGATCTTGTTATTGTTCTGCTTGTGGAGCTAAACGCCCTTAATATTAGCTGTTTTATAACAGCTTGCATGGGCACCGCTATCGGAGCTGATATCGCAAGTAGTGGGCCAAATTGGTAGGAGTTGTAGATTTTTAAGGCTAACAGTATGATGAAACGCTAATTTTGCTTTTTTGAATGTGTGTGGGCCATCAATAGTCGGTATGAGCTCAGCGGTCACACTGTGATAAAAGTGCACACCTAAGGTGTGCCGAAATGGAACACTGCTATGGCATCTAAACTGCAATTACAACATTGGTTATCTGACTCATGGCAGCGAAGTGTGGGGGCTGGCTTATCTGAGTCTCAGCCACCAGAAGAGCTTCGCTTAAATTCATCGGCCATTCGGCAAAAGCACGAACAACATGGCCAGTTGATAGAATTGGTTCAGAGTCATGCCTTACCTTTATTTAATCAATTAATGGCTCATACAAGCAGTCGACTGATCTTGTCTGATAAAGAGGGCTATGTCTTATGTCATTGGGGAGTGGATAAATACTCCGATAAGCTGGCTAATGTGGCACTCGATATCGGGGTAAACTGGCAAGAGGAGCATAAGGGAACCAATGCGATTGGTACGGCATTGACAGCCAGACAGGCGGTTTCAGTGGTCGGCGATCAGCACTTCATACGACAACATAGATTTATGAGTTGTACCGCGTGTCCGATATTTTCACCTTCCGGTGAGATGATAGCGGCCATCGATATTACCAGTGAGCAACAAAGACATACTCAACAAACCTTACTCTTAGTCTCAAGTTTGGCCCAACAGGTGGAAACGGCGCTCTTGTGTCATCTCCCAGATAGCCACTATCGTATCAACCTTGCATCTCAAGCTTCACTCATTAATTCGGGATGGCAGGGTATTTTAGTCGCAGATAACGATGGCAAAATACTGGGTTGTAACCCTATGGCAAAGCAGTTGCTGGGTTCGGCACAAGTGGGTGATGCCATAGAGCAACATCTGGGGCGGAACTGGATCCACAATGAGCGAATACAACAGCATGAAAATCTGCATTTACAGACCCAGCCACTAAGGCCTGCTCGTACGCTATTGGGGCAAAATAGATCTCGCTCGAACAGGACGGTGAGTCAGTTGGGTGTCAAGTTTCGAGAGCCAAAGTTAGAGCGGGCCTGGCAGCATGCCAATAAAGTGTTGAGTAAAAATATCCCCCTGCTAATTACAGGGGAAACCGGTGTGGGAAAAGATCAATTTGTTAAGCAGTTACATGCTCAGAGTCAACGAAGGGATCAGCCCATTGTAGCGGTCAATTGTGCGGCCTTACCCGATAATCTAGTTGAATCAGAGTTATTTGGTTATCACTCTGGCGCCTTCACCAGTGCAAACCGCGCTGGTTATATCGGCAAAATTCGTCAAGCAGATGGCGGCTTCCTGTTTCTGGATGAAATCGGCGAGATGTCTCTGGGCGCTCAGAGTCGGTTATTACGTGTACTGCAAGAGCGAGAGGTGATCCCGGTTGGGAGTAATAATGTGTATAAAGTCGATATTCAGGTGATAGGAGCGACACATACAGATCTGAAACAGCGGGTCGCAGATGGTCTGTTCAGGCAAGATCTCTATTATAGACTCAATGGGTTACAGATCCGCTTACCCGCCCTGAGACACCGCAGCGATATTACACGCATCATTCAGAAATTACATAATAAGCATAAGGCGCATGAGCAGGTTTTATGTGACCGTTTGTTGAGCCAGCTCTGTCACTATCAATGGCCGGGAAACCTCAGAGAGCTGGATAATTTTATGCAGGTGGCGAGTATCATGGCTGAAGGTGAAAACGAGCTTAACTGGTCCACTCTACCCGATGAGTTACAAATGCAGTTGATGGATGGAAAAGCCATTCCTCCCTCCGAGTCTGAATCTATGGAGCTGAGTGATACCGTAGACGCTAATGTTGTTGCCGCTTATCGGCGCTTTGAAGGTAATGTGAGCCAGTGTGCAAAGCATTTGGGGGTGAGCCGAAATACTCTATATCGAAAACTAAAGCGGCTCGGGCTGAAAAACTAAAAGCAGATTTACAGCTCTGTTGTTTTTGCAGTCGATGGCTGGGTTTAAAGTGATACTTGTCAAATTATCGATGGTAATGTGTTTGGTGCATTATATTTATGCAAAATATGCAGTTCAGTCATGTAGTATTTTCCACTATGCTTGAAAGTTCATAATTATAGAGGCGTCCAACATGTTCAAAGCACTGGTATTAACACAAGAAGATAGGGTTACGTTAGCGAATATTTGTCAACTTCCTGAGACTGACTTGCCTGAGGGTGAGGTGTTAGTCGATGTGGCTTGTTCATCGTTGAACTATAAAGATGGTTTAGCGGTGACCGGGATCGGACGCATTATCCGTAATTTCCCTATGGTGCCGGGTATTGATTTCGCTGGTGTTGTCAGTGAATCGGCAGACCCACGCTATAAGGCGGGTGATAGAGTAATCTTGACCGGATGGGGTGTAGGTGAAAACCACTGGGGTGGTATGGCTGAAAAGGCACGCGTCAACGCTGACTGGTTGGTGCCTATGCCTGAATCTTGTGATGCCAGCAAGGCTATGATGATAGGGACTGCAGGTCTCACGGCGATGCTTTGCGTGCAGGCACTTCAAAATGCCAGTATTAAACCTGAATCAGGTGATATCTTAGTGACGGGTGCCAGTGGTGGCGTAGGATCTGTCGCCGTCACCCTGTTATCACGTCTGGGTTATAAGGTCGTGGCCAGTACCGGACGCGCCGCAGAGAATGCCGATCTTCTTCGCTCTCTTGGTGCGAGTGAAGTTATTGAACGTAGTGAACTCGAACAAGATGCAAGACCACTGGAGAAGCAGCGCTGGGCAGGTATTGTCGATACTGTGGGTAATAAGGTGTTAGCTACAGCATTAGCGCAGATGCAGTATGGCGGCGCGGCGGCGATATGTGGTCTGGCTGGTGGTTTTGCACTACCAACCACAGTGATGCCATTCATTCTTCGTGGTGTCAGTTTGTTAGGTATCGATTCGGTGTCATGTCCATTTGAAAAGCGTCTGGTGGCATGGGAGCAAGTGCTTGAGCTGTTACCTGACAGCTACTATCAACAAGCGGGTCAAACTATCAGCCTCGACCAAGTTCCAGACTTTGCCGATAAGATAGTTAAAGGGCAGGTCACCGGTCGAGTTCTCGTTAAGCTTTACTCCGCCAGTAATCTTTGTGTCGCAGTGGCAATCTCTTTTCTAAGCCACTGCTGGCCTTTGTCTAACTCACACCTGGAATGCCAAAACAGATTATAATCC
>SDWK01000007.1 GCA_004195335.1 Shewanella sp. | reverse complement strand
AGATGTGTATAAGAGACAGGTATTACTTATTTAGGTAAATATGGACTGAAATCCGCTTAAGATATAATCATAACTTATACCCCTTTAACCCCCGTCGTTACTGGCTTTGTACTATATTTTAGTCATGCAATTTTCACTGTGAAATGCAACGCATTATGCAGTAACTGCTGTATTCAAATTCGGTGTTGAGCTTGCTTTTAAACGCACTTATTAAGCTGCTTGATACTCATGCGAGAGTTTGAAATACCAGGTACACATATCAATGAAAAGGAGCTTTAAAGCAGGGCTTACATTCATGCTCTGAGATGGAGTGTTACCGATATGTTTGAGTTTGATAACCCTATCCCGACCAAAGCAAGTCGGTAGTGATGCCGATACGCAAAGTTACAGATCTCACGATGAGATGGCTGTGCTGCCGCAAGATAATATTCAGAATCGCGATTAGGAATATCATTATGAATAACAAGAAGTTCTATCCCGGGGCTTTGATGGCGGCAAGTTTATTGCTGACGCCGCTATTTGCTCTGGCTGACCAGGATATGGTCTGTGTCTCCCAACAAAATGATGAAGGTGTGTTCGAGTATCTCGGCCAGGTGGCTGTTTTCGATGGTGGCGGACAAACGGCTGCACAGGTTTATGATTATGTTGGGGCCGTCGGTTCCAGCTATAATGGTGTTTCGCCCTCTTTTATGGTTGATGTTTCTCAGCTCTTTTTGACTCAAACATCGGAAGGGGTGTCTCTGTTTATGGTTCATGATGCTCCCGGAGGTGGTGGCGGTGACGCCGATGTATCATTTACTCTGAGTGGTGATACTGCCGCAGTTTTGGTTGAAGATGATCCTAGTGAGCCTATCATTAATGTCGGTGGAACCGGTTTTTCAAGTTCACACGCTTGGGCGGATTGCTGTACAGATGGTGGCGTAATAGGGGCGTTAGATGGTTCCTGGAGCATGCTGGTTGATCTGATCTCTTTTACGGATATCACAACCTGGCAGGTGACCTCGGCCGATGACACGGCAATAGAGCTTGATATGGGGGCCGACCGACAGGCTAAGTTACAAGCTTGTGCCGGTTTCACCAAGGAGATCCTCGAAGGTCCCGATATGGAAGTGGAAGATGACGTAGTGGTTGGCGATGGTAACATCGATGCCATCATAGCGGTGAAACAAGAAGTAACGACCCCATATGTCTGGAGTCTTACCTATGACCTGACCGATACCCCAAGCGTGATGGTGACCGATACGGCGCCGGCCGAGTGGATTGTCACTATGATCGACGGTGTTGCCGGGGACTTAACTCTCGAGTGCGGTGAGTCTACCTCCTTTGCTGCCTCTGGCGAGCTCGATGTCTACCGCGGCGGTAAAGCTGGTAATCACGGTAAGTCTAATAAGAAGTGCCATAGCTCGACCCATTTCGCCTGGTGGCCCGAGGATGACAATGCCATGTTTGAGGTGAGCGTTGAGACCCGACCTAGCCCAGGTAAAGGCCATAAGAACCCAGCGTTTGCACCTACCTCATGCGGAGCCCTCTATCTGAACGATGGTGCCATGGCGTTTGCTATCAATCCCGAAACTGACGAGCCATTCCCTGAGCCTCTGTTTGTCTCTAATCAACTCTGTGTGGCGGCGGTGAAAGATCCAACTGAGTTTGGTTTCGATGCCGATAACGATGAGGATGGTATTCCTGATCACGCAGAGGCATGTACCAATGAGGTGAGAACTGACCCATGTATGGACGATACCGACGGTGATGAGATCTTAGATGGTGTCGATAATTGTCCGCTGGATGAGAATAACGATCAGCTCGATACTGATCAAGATGGTATGGGTGATGTCTGTGACGATGACATAGATGGTGATGGAATATTGAATGATGAACCCGATAACTGTCCATTAACACCAAATCCAGGACAAGAGGATACAGTTACTGTCAATGGTGTTGGTGATGCGTGTGATGATACCGATGTTGACGGGATTTTCGATGATATTGATGTCTGTCCATTAGTGTTTGGTCTAGACGGTACTGGCTGCCCTATATAATTTAGAGAACATTTATTAGGTTTAACTTTGATACTTATGCCGCTCTTAATAGAGCGGCATTTTTTATAACACCTTATCGCTTATTTAAGGTGTCTACTTTTGGGGGGGCACATCACATCTACGGCTTAACCAGAGAATGCTAGATCTTGTAGCTAACGCCGAACTTGAGGGTTCTGGGTTTGCCGACGTTCACTTCACCATTCTCACCACCGCCTAGGTAGTCGGTATCGAACAGGTTTTCGACCTTGAGTCTGAGCTGCAGATCGTTACCTGCAACGGGTAGCACGTAGCTGATACCCGTGTCGATGCGAGTGTAGCTCGATTTCTCGAACTCGTTCTTAGCATCACCGAAGCGAGCTCCCTCATAGAAGGCACCTAAGTTAACTGCAGCGCGATCGGTGAGTGAATATTTAGCCCAGATAGAGGCGGTCCACTCGGGGACATCTTCCGGACGATTGCCTTCAAACTTGTCATGAACTTCATACTCGGCATCGAGATACATGAGTGAAGTGATCAGAGAAAAATCATCGTTGATCTGACCGATAGCCCCCAGTTCAACCCCTTTATGACGCTGCACGCCGCCTTGGGTGGTAATAGGGTTATCGGAAGTGCCTTGATTCACTATGATGTTGCTGCGTTTGATATCAAATAGCGCCGCATTGAGGCGCAGCTTACTCGACAGCAGCTCCCACTTGGTGCCCAGCTCGTACATCTCGCCTATAATTGGATCCAGTTCTCTACCAAAATTAGCATCTTCATCATCCAACACACTCCCTTGTGGCTCGAAGCTTTCGCTATAGTTGGCATAGATAGAGGCGTTGTCGACCGGATGGTAGATAATGCCTAACTTAGGCAGCAATGAGTTGTTGTCGGCATGGGTCTTGTCTTGCTGATCATAACGCAGTCCGAAGAGTATCTGCCACTCGTCGTTGAGAGTGACTAAGTCCTGGGCAAATACACCGTAATATTTGTAATCTTCGGTCTTGGAATCGCCATCGGCGTAGTCAAGATCCGGTTGCGGCACTATGATGCCGGTACCTATATTGCCCTTGTCCATCTTGCCTTTAACTTTCAGTGAACTATATTCGTGTTTGAGATAGTTACCGCCAAATAATAGATCGTGTTGCATGCCACCGAGTTCGACACTGCCTACGATGTCGAAGTAGAAGGCGTGCTGCTGCCAATCTTCGAGCTTGTTATAGGGCTTGTTCTTGTAGCTGCCATCTTCGGGATCGTAGCTGCCGGTCTGAGGCTTGCTCTCCCAACGTTCGCGATCGTTATGCTGTTTGTTATAGCCCGCATCGATGTTCCAGTCGTCAGTTAACTGATAGCTGATGTCGGCGCCGTAGTTTTCGCTCTGGGCATCAATTTTGCTCCAAGGCATGTCCCAAATAGTCTCTCGCCCGCCGATGACATCACCTTGGTCATCGATCAAAGAGCCGCTATCCTGACCGGCAACTTCATTGGATCTGTCATAATGTAGCGACAGAGTCAGATCGTCGCTGATGTCGAAGTCTGTCATCAGGCTGCCGACGAAGAAGTCACTCTCCTGGGCGCTGCCGTCTTGATACTCGCGCCAGTTTTTGTTGTCTTGCTTCTCTAAGATGGCACGATAGCGGAGTGTTTGCGCCTCATTTAAGCTACCGCCGGCATCGATATTGCCGCGTACTGAACCATTATCATCGCCTTTGAGACCGAGTTCTAAAAATGAATCGTAAGTGGGTTTCTTGGTGACTAAGTTAACTAGCCCTCCCGGAGTCGATTGTCCGTAAAGCAGACTCGATGGGCCTTTTAATACCTCAATATTATCAACCAGCGCCATAGGCAAACGGTACTTGGAGAAGTGCTGGTGGCCATTTTTGAGTAAGTTAGTGCTCTCGTCCAAGCTAAAGCCACGCAGGCTAAACCTTTCTCTGTCTGTGGTTACGCGGCCAATCGATACGCTGGCATCATTTTTCAGTGCATCACCTAAGGTCAGAATTAACTGGTCGTCCATCACCTCGGTTGGGATGACCGTTACCGATTGAGGCGTGTCTAACAAGGAGACGTCGGAGCGCATCGCCCCATGGGCCTGGTCGGTTTTATAATGCTGTTGATGGCCCGTGACGGTAATGATTTCGATATCAGATTGAGCTAAAACTTGAGATGAAGCGCCGTTGGTTTCTGCGTTGACACTAAACGCCGGGTAAGCACTAAGAATGCCAGCGATAGCGGTCGCGAGTAATTTAACATTGGTTTTCATTGATTAAACCTAAGTGGCTCAATGCGTGCTCTGCTTTTACCTAAGCTTGAGAGATATTCCGTATCATCTGTAACGCGCAGTCATGAGGTGTTGTGAGGAAGATAATATGGTGACAATGCTAGTGATAATCAATCTCATTTGCAATGTGTAAGAAGGCATAATTGTGTAAAGATCGATTGAAAATGTATTTTCTTACGCAAAGGGTGATTCAGTTCACGGTTGAACCTTGTTTAAGAAACACTAAGTTAGTATTTCTTAAACAAATTGGGTGAGTGTTTATTCTGTGGCGTTTTTCATGAACATTTTCCATAAAACTATCTATAAAAACTATCTATAAAAACTATCTATAAAAACTAAGCAGTCAGGCTGATCTCTACTCCCTTGTTGGCTTCTGAAACTAGCCAGTTATCCAGCTTATCTACTGAGCCGATGCCGTCCTCCTTTATATTGGCATGCAGAGTATCCAGTGAAATTCCAGTGTCGCACAGGAGGGTCTCTATCGGACCTAACTCTCCCTCAAGAGCATAGTGTTGCTTATGCAGAATGATAAAATCATCACCGTGTATCCTAAATATCAATGCATTAGGAAATGAGGTCATCAAGGATTGCGTCACATCAATAAGTATCTTATTGCCTTTCTCCCAGCCTTTCTCATTATTATATTGGGTGAAATTAGTCAATAAAATCATGTTGATACAGTTGTGACG
>SDWK01000006.1 GCA_004195335.1 Shewanella sp. | reverse complement strand
GTATAAAGATGTGATCGCTCAGCGAGAATTTAGCGCTTCTGAGGCAAGGCAACGAGTGAAGAACATAGTTATTCTACGTTTAAGCTCGTTAACACAGCATCAGATGCGCTAAAACTCGCCTTTCAGGAGTGTTTTTGGCTGCCTACTTCAGTGTTGAATGACTTCAGAAGGGAGCACCATTCCCTCATCCATTCGCCTTGAATTAGTTTGCCAAAAATACTCTGAGTAGATCACTTTCTTATACCGATTGGTATTAGTCTCTCGGCCAAACGTGTCGCATTTCTGGCCGTCATACCGTATATCGACAGTTGCGGGTTAGCGCCTAAGCTGGTCGGAAAGATAGAACCATCCATTACCGACATATTTTCATAGTAATGAGATTGTCCATAACTATCGACCATAGACATTTTAAGATCTTCCCCCATAGGGCAGCCCCCCATCACATGCGCCGAAGCCACAACGGTTTTGAGCGGCGCGAGCTCCATCATCTCAATCTTAGCCTTGGCCTCGGCCCAGTTGTTGAGATAAGGCATCCCTTCGCTGATCGGCAAAACCTGTTTAGCACCAGCGGCAAACTGCAATTCCGCCATGCTGGAAAACGCCCTTCTTGCCGCATTCCAAAACGCCTCGGTCAATGGGTAATCCAAGCTAAATCCTTTATCGGTCAGATGTACCTGCCCTCCCTGACTCTGCTCATGATAGCCATCTCGGACTAGGGCTATCGTCACCTGAAGTTGACTAAAGTTGGCCATTAATTCTGCATGACTATTACCATAACCCAATGTTTTAGAACCGATAAGAATAGGGTGAACCGGGGGTACCTCTAACTTGTAACCCAACTGCCCATCTGCACCATCGCGCCAGACAAACTCATCTGAATAGATAGATTGAGGCGCGCCACTGTGTGCGTTAATGGGATCACTAAAAATGGCCCCACTCAACAGGGTTGGATGTAAGAAAGTACGCTTGCCGAGTACTTGATTGGGATCGGTGACGCCGGAGCGCATCATTAGTGTTGGCGTGTGTATGGCACCCGCCGCGATAATATAGTGTTTAGCCTTAAAGATTAACTCTACAGAGGTAGGCTTCAAATCTTCATCCAGAGCTTGGGCCTTAGCCGCAAAGATCTTATCCTTATGATGCTCTAACTTTACCACTTTGGCCCGACTCACTAGGGTGGCCCCCTTTTCAAGCGCCGCCGGTATGGTGGTGACCAACATGGATTGTTTCGCGTTCACCGGGCATCCCATGCCGCAATACCCTGTGTTCCAGCATCCTTTGACGTTGCGCTTAATCACGGTAAAATCCCAGTTCAGTTTTTCACAACCGGTTTTTAATGCATCGTTATTTCTATTGGGCGCAAATGTCCATTTAGAAATATTCAGGCGTTGCTCCATCTTCTCAAACCAGGGATCCAGCTCCTCCCTCGACAAGCCCTTGACCGACCTATTTTGAGCCCAGTAATCCAAGGCATTTTTTGGGGTGCGAATCGAGGTGGTCCAATTGATCGTGGTCGAGCCTCCCACGGCCCGGCCCTGAAAGATGCCAATCGCTTTATCTTTCGTTTTCATGGCGGCCGCTTGATGGTAGAGATTAGGATAGGCGCGACGCTCCTCCATATTGAAACTTTGGGATGATTTCAGTGGGCCACCCTCAACGATAATAACCGTCAAGCCAGCATCGGTTAAGATCTCGGCGGCGACACCGCCACCCGCACCGCTGCCAACGATAACGACATCAGCTTCGAGTGTTTGACTCTCACTTAACTGGCTGGCATCGATATGTTTCCAGCCCGAGGCCAGTCCCTCTTCAATCGGATCTTCTATTACCACCTCAACTACCTCCAACGACTGACTATTTTAGTTATAATTTTAAATGCGTTACAGCAATGCCAAGTCGTTATTGTCAGGCTTCTTGACCCAGAAATATCGGCTTTTCGTAATTCAATCGACTCCAGTGCTCCGGGCAAGAGTAGTAACTTGCAATAACCAACTCCCTAAGACCTTGGTAAGCGGTCACCATCAGCGCTAAGAAACTGGTACGCCAATACTCTAACATTGACACCAACTCTTGTGGTGTACGCATCATTAGTGGGGTCATACTGCCAGTCAAAATCAGCAGGCCCAGCCTCTGTTCCAACATATCCAGTAACTGTTCCAACTCGGCTTGCCCCTCTTCGGGTAAGATGGCGATGGTCTGTAAGATGGCATCTAAGGTACGATTTTCTGCGGCTTGGCGAAGTGTCTCGACATCGGGTAGCGCACCATCCAAAAATACTGGCAGTAGCACACTAAATAGTAATCGGTGCTGGGTATCTTGTGATTTATTAGCCGAGATAAATTCAGGCGAATAGATGCTAACCCCCAGCGCTAATGATGCCGTCCCGACGAATGCCGATGTTAAAAAAGTCCGTCTTTTCATGCCCACCCCTCTGTAATTTTCAATGAGGATAAATATCCAACACAGAAAATCGATGTTTTTCTATACTATACCGATGCCAGCTCACATGCGAAGCGAACACAACTATTGCACCAAGTAGCGCTAATTTCCTGCCTCTGCGGGGGCATATACCCAAGCGACTTCAACATGCTTAATCCTGCATTTCGAGGTCATTTGGGTATAAAAATCGGAAATTAACCATTGGACAGCCCAGACTTGAAGTGGTCTTCTTCTCATCGAGAAAAAGAAACAAACAGGTATGCTACAATGCAACTCACACTAATAATTAAACACACGTTTTAATTTTCAGCAATAGCCAATATATTATGACGCAAGCATTTTCACCCCCTTGGTGGGCAAAAAGCCCCCATATTCAGACGATTCTACCGGTATTCACCAAGGTGGACAGACCAGAGCTAACTCGAGAACGTCTGGAGCTCAGTGACGGTGATTTTATCGATCTGGACTGGTTAACCTTTCCCAAAGAAGGGCAAACTATTCTGGTTATTATTCATGGGCTGGAAGGCAGCGCCGACTCTCATTACGTACGTCGGCTCTTGCAAGATTGTCGTGATAGCGGTCTATGTGCCGTCGTTCACCATCACAGAAGTTGTTCAGGGGAACGTAACCGCCTGGCTCGAAGCTATCATAGTGGTGACACCCAAGATCTGCAGGCACATTTAACTCACTTAACATTGCGTTATCCAAACTCGAAGATTAGGGCCGTAGGTTACAGTCTCGGTGGCAATGTACTGGCTAAATATCTGGGTGAGCATGATGAGGCGAGCCTCATCGAACGTGCGGTTGTGGTATCGGCGCCGTTAAAACTTGCAGCATGCGCCAAGAGGTTGGAAAAAGGATTTTCTAAGGTTTACCAAAGCCACCTGATAAAACAGTTACAGCAGAAATTAGCCGAAAAGATCAAAGACAAGCAGCTTGGGGAGAGCATGCCAGTCTCGATGTCACAAATCGATGAGCTCAATACCTTCTATACTTTCGATCATAGAGTAACGGCGCCGCTTCACGGGTTTACGGGAGTGGATGACTACTACCATAGAGCCAGCGGTATGGACTATCTAAAACATATTCGTCAGCCTACGTTAGTCATACATGCAGCGGATGATCCCTTCATGACCCGGGACGTGATCCCAACCGCTGATAAGTTGTCTCCTCAGGTGGTCTATGAACTGCATAACTGCGGTGGACATGTCGGTTTTATTGAGGGTGGCACACCATTAAAACCCAAATACTATCTGGAAAGGCGGATCCTCACCTTTCTTTCACTGAGTGATACCTAAACATGTTAGTCCCTTATGATGCACTGCAGCAATTACCCATTGAAACCTTAGAGAGTTTAATTAAAGAATATCTCTTCTCTCAGGTCGAAGATGGCAGTTTTTCCGACACCGATGATGCAACGCTCAAGCTTGCCATAGTTAAATGCAAACTAGCACTAAAGCAAGGGGGCTTAGTCGTTGAATATAGTGAGGATGATGAGTCAATTGCAATTCGTCAACGAGAGCACCTTCATAATTAGATAGCAGCTAGAAACTAGCTAAATCACGTTCAGGTTTGACCTGATAGGTCTGATTATCGTATAAAGATGGGTCAGCGACTCATTATAAAATTCAGGTTCCATTTTAGGAAATTTAATGTCAGCAAAACATCCCATCATCGCCGTTACTGGTTCTTCTGGAGCGGGTACGACGACAACCACAACGGCCTTTAAGCATATCTTCCGGCAACTTGGGATCAATGCAGCTTCGGTCGAAGGCGATAGCTTTCATCACTTTACCCGTCCTGAAATGGAATTAAAGATCCGCAAATCTAAAACTGAAGATAAAAATATCAGCTATTTTGGCCCTGAAGCGAACGACTTTGAAAAGTTAGAGCAATGTTTCAGCGACTATAGCGCGACGGGTCAAGGCGAAACCCGAGCATATCTACATACCTTTGATGAAGCGGTGCCGTTCAATCAGATGCCGGGAACATTTACCCAGTGGCACCCGCTGCCAGAAAATACCGATATGCTCTACTACGAAGGGCTTCATGGTGGTGTGAAAACCGATACCTGTAATGTCGCGGAACATGTTGACCTACTGATAGGAATGGTCCCTATCGTCAATCTGGAATGGATTCAAAAGATCATTCGAGATACCTCAGAAAGAGGCCACAGCCGTGAAAAAGTCATGGGGTCGATCGTACGTAGCATGGATGATTATATCAACCATATGACTCCCCAGTTTTCTCGCACTCACATCAACTTTCAGCGAGTTCCGACGGTAGATACCTCTAATCCATTCAGTGCGAAAAATATCCCCAGCTTAGATGAAAGCTTCGTTGTTATCCGCTTTCGTGGGATCAAGAATGTAGACTTTCCCTACTATCTGAAGATGATCGACGGTTCATTTATGTCCAGAGTCAATACACTTGTGGTACCGGGTGGCAAGATGTCACTGGCTATGGAGTTGATTTTAACTCCCTTGATCAGAGATCTGTTAGAGAAACGTCAGCAACTTTTGTTACTTGATAGTGAATAGTGTTTAGTGTTTAGTGTTTAGTGTTTAGT
>SDWK01000837.1 GCA_004195335.1 Shewanella sp. | reverse complement strand
GTTAAAAATGAAATTAAATAATTAAATAATTAAACTGTAGTTTTGGAGGCGTTTATGAATGCATCAGTAATTTTCAGCTATGCTTTTATGTACTTTGTATTATTCATTGTGGTGCCATTGGTTCTAGTGACATTCACCATGACCTGTATAAAGTTTTTTAAACCAAACGATACGGAATCCGTGGGAGATAAAATAAAGTTCAGTCGTCACCCAATGGAACCTAAGTCGGTTGGGTTTATTAATAAATTGAATACGATCGTTAAAGATAAATACAATGTTTTATACGGAACCTGTCTCGATAGCATACTGGATATTGATAAAGCGGAAACGCCTGACCATGTCCACTCCTATTTGAGAGGATGTCATCTGGATTATGTCCTAGTCGACAGTGAATCATCATCGGTAAAGCTGGTGATCACCGACCCTGAGCATAACTCTCCCGAGCAATCTCAATTTATCGATAGTTCATTAGCCGAAGTCGGGGTTAAGGTCATTCACCTCGCTAAGAATCAAAAGTGGGATGAAAGTCTTATTAGAAACAGCTTGGCCGCATAGTCGAATCGAGTGCCGCAGCATCGACTGCGGCATCGCCTTTCCTAATTTTTAGAAATCAGTATCACTCGTTATGTGAGGACTCCTTATGTCCAAAATTGATAGATTTTCCGCTCCACTACTGGCCTCAATACTTATGCTGGTGCTGGGATCCTTCTCTCCTGCAGCGACTGCTACGAAAGTGGAGTTAAAAATAAACCAGAACAAACAATGCATCATGTGCCACAAGCGCAACGGAAAAATGTTTGGGCTTCATGCTAATGATGCATTGGATATAACCTGCCAAAACTGCCACGGCGAAAAGGCAGGCCATCCGAGGAAAGCATCCGAGCTTATCGGATTTGGTACTAAATCTGTCGCCAAAAGCGCCGTTCAAACTGCGGCATGTCTTCAATGCCATGATGTCGAAACGCTGAGTCAGGCCGATTGGACCCACGATGTGCATTCCAACAAGGTTAATTGTGCCAGTTGCCATCAGTTACACCCTGAAATCGATCCTATCATAGGCGTGACAGCGCCCAAGCGCAGCGAAATGTGCAGCGGCTGCCATAGTGCCAAATAACCAGGAGGATACCCAATGAAAAACTCAAGAAGACTCTTCCTTAAGAGCGCGTGTGCCGTCGTCGTTGGCGCATCGGGTTATACGATTGCTGAGAGTTCCACTGAGTCTGTGGAAATTGACGGAAAAAAATATGCCTTGGTGCATGATGAAACGAAATGTATTGGCTGTGATGCCTGCTCCATTGCCTGCCGGGAAGTTAATCAGGTACCCGAGGGGGTCAGCCGCCTAGAGATTGAGCGTAAAGGACCCTATGGGGAATATCCGGATCAATATTTTCGTTTTACGCGTAAATCTTGCCAGCAATGTGAAGATTCCCCATGCGTTAAAGTTTGCCCCACCGGGGCCGCCTATAAAGACCCTCAAACGGGCATAGTCAGTGTGAATTCCTGGAAGTGTGTCGGCTGCCAATATTGTATCGCCGCTTGTCCTTATCAGGTGCGCTTCATTAATCCTGTTACCCATGCCGCCGATAAATGTGATTTCTGCAAAGAGACGCGCTTAAAAGAGGGGAAGCAACCCGCATGCGTGTCAGCATGTCCGACCCAGGCGTTAACCTTCGGTGATTTGAAAGACCCTGACTCAAATGTTGTCAAAGTACTTAAGTCGGCTCCTAATTATCGCAGTAAGACAGCGCTCGGTACTCGACCTAAAGTTTTCCGTATTGCATCACAAGAAGGGGATATAACGCTATGAGTCCATTCCATTTTGATGGCCTAGTTTGGCATTGGCCAATCGCCATCTATCTGTTTTTGGCGGGAGTATCCGCCGGAGCAATATCCTTCGCCATATTGCTCAAACATTTTAAGCTGGGTAAAGACGCGTATAAATCCGGTTTCATTCAGGCTGCTTGTCTCATCGCCCCCTTGGCCGTCTTCGCAGGACTCGGGATCTTGGTGCTGGATCTGACCAAACCATTCGATTTTTGGAAGATCTTGGTTTTTTACAATGGCACTTCGGTGATGTCTGTCGGCGTTGCGGTACTGATGATCTATCAATTGATCCTCTTTGCCTGGTTAATCTGTGTATTTAAAGAGCCAGTATTGAATTGGTGTAATGGGCGTTGGCCTCTAGTGATCAGGTTACTAAATGCTCTGGTTAAGCATGAGCCAAGCATTTCGGGCTTTTTGACCATCTTCGCGCTTTCTCTGGGGGCTTACACTGGCTTCCTGCTCTCTGCGCTGACCACCTATCCTATGTTGAATAATCCGGTATTGCCTTTGCTCTTCTTGATCTCCGGCTTGTCTTCTGGTGCCGCAGGAACCCTGCTCGGTGGCGTGTTGCTCAAGGGGGATCCCGACGGCAAAGAGGTGCATTTCATACACAATATAGAGATCCCGATCATCTTGGTGGAGATGGTGCTGTTGTTTACCTTCTTCACCGGACTGATTCTATCGGGAGGCCAGAGCAAAGTCGCTGCCATGACAGCGATAGGAGAAGGTTTTTGGGGCTGGGTATTCTGGGGGGGCATAGTCGTACTGGGTTTAAGTTTACCACTGGCATTCAATCTCTTTATGAAGACCTCTTCGAAGCGCAAATTCTCCTATGTGGCTATCACCGCCAGTTGTAGCCTGGTTGGAGTATTACTGCTGCGTAACTTTATTCTCTATACCGGACAAATGACTGTCGCTTAACTATCTAATTGGGAGTTCACCATGTTTAAAGCCTTAGGGTTATCAATGCTATTGAGTTTCTCTGGAGCGGTATTTGCGGGGGGGATTGCTGATTCCCATACCGAAATGTCAGGGTGTGAAGCCTGCCACGAAGATGGGGCCCCCTCGGACGATGGGGCCTTTGAAAATGAGGCTTGCGCCTCTTGCCACGGGCCCTTGAAGGAGTTGGACAGTGATGTTCATAAGAATCATGAAGGCGCCATGTTGTGTAATGACTGTCATGTGGTGCATGAGGAAGCATTGGCTAAAGATTCCTGCAGCAGCTGTCACTAACTTAGTCCTGGACAGTTCTGATTAAGTTGAAGCCAGTCACCAATAAGAGTCCACTGGCGAATACTGGGCCAAGCAGGCTTGCTTCAGCAATTTTTCCACCGTACGACAAGGATGTACTTGGGCAGGACGCCATTTTATTTGCCTCACTCTTAAACTTTAGAGTCGCACCCAACCTCCAAATGGGTTTGGCCACCCTCTCGCGAGGGTGGTCTTTCTTCTTTGATTGACGATCCAATCCCCTGTAATCACCTAAATCTTGAGCTTGATGATATCTTTCTGTTAGTTAGGTTTATTATCCCTGATTATTTATCCACTCGCTCATGACCACATGAGTTTTGATCTTGATGATATCCGTCTGCGCATCAATATGTTCCCTAATTTCATGTAACCTTCTCATCGAGTTGGCCTGTACATAGACGAGCAGATCCATGTCGCCGGTAATCCCGCGACATGTAATTACCTCGGGAATATTCTGAAATACAGGTACCACATCGGCACATCTGGGACATTTGTGTTGGATCTCGAAGTAGGCAGATACTCCCTCTTTTTGTGATTCACTCAGCAGTACCTGATAACCACGAATTATCCCACCTTGTTCCAGTTTTTTTATCCGTTCAGAGACTGCCGAACGGGACAAGTTAACGGCATCGGCGATATGAGAGATGCTTTGACGGGCATTTTGTCTTAGTGCCGTTAGAATCGCTTTATCAAATTTATCCAACTTATCCAAGATGATTTTCCTTGTTAGTTAACTGACGATATTGTGTAAATGACACTATGACGGAATTAAGGCTTGCTACCGACATAATGACGGTTATAGGTGTGCTAATGTTGGTTAACAACAGCAGTTTGTTTTCTTATCAACCCTTATACTTAGGCTATCAATATCAGGGTAGTAGTACAAATGAATCATGTAGAAGGCACGATAGGCCGTTGGCAAGGCGCAGGCTTGATGGCCACCACTTTGTTGGGCACTGGCGTGTTCATTCTTCCACAAATAACAATCGCCACCGCCGGGAGTGGGGCATTACTGGCCTGGTTGTTACTGACTCTGGCGATTATTCCTGTGACTTTAGTGTTTGGGAGGCTCGCGAGTGTGTTTCCTCATGCCGCTGGCCCGGCGTATTTTGTTGAGAAAGCGTTTGGGCGAACGGCGGGACGAACCATTGGTCTTATTTTTCTGTTGGTGGTGCCATTGGGGGCGCCGGCTGCAATTTTAATGACCTTCCAATTTGTAAATGCACTCATCCCTATTTCAGGTTGGAGTCAGGTTGGGGTTGAATTGGGCATGTTAGTGCTACTTTTTTTACTCAATTTCAGAGGCATTCATATATCTGCCAAGCTTCAGTTTGCCTTAACGTTAGGTATCGTGACTGTCGTAGTATTAATGTGTGCTGCCGGAGGCATGAATGTTAGCAAACTAGGTAATTTAGTCTTCGAGACCTCAACTGATTCAGGCTTGGTTATGGCGGCGGCAGGCATAGCGTTTTGGAGCTTTTTGGGGATAGAGGCGATGACGCATCTTGCCAATGACTTTAAAGATCCCGGCAAAGATATGGTTCCGGCGATGATGATCGGTACCGTATTAGTGGGGCTGGTTTACCTGGCCTGTACGGCATTACTCTTGTCGACGTCAGCAGAGCTCAATTCGGGGCTGGCCATGGTGACCGCTTTTGATCGGCTTCTCGGAGGATATGGTGCGCAGGTTATCGGTATTCTTGGTATTGCCGCTGGTTTGGCGACGGTTAATGTGTACACGGCGAGTGTGTCCAGACTCATTTGGAGTTTTAGCCGGGAAGGGGTGCTGCCTCGCTATTTCGATTCATTAAACTCGCATCATGTTCCGGTCAGGGCATTGAGTACGGTATTGTTAGCCATGGCTTGTGTCATCGTGTTAACCCATATTGCGGGTCAGGAGATTGAGCACCTTATTGCCTGGACTAATGGCGTGTTTGTGATGATCTAT
>SDWK01000832.1 GCA_004195335.1 Shewanella sp. | reverse complement strand
GATGGCATGATTAAACTGACCACCTATGGGCGTTCCAGTGGTTTCTGTATCGATCCCATAGAGAAAAAGCCTCTGAACCACTTCTATCCCGGAAGCTCAGTGCTCTCATTTGGTACGGCCGGCTGCAACCTCTGCTGTAAGTTTTGCCAAAATTGGGATATTAGTAAATCCCGTGAGTTCGACACACTCAGCGCGAGTGCAAGCCCTGAGGCCTTGGCGCTCACGGCTGCAAAAATGGGGTGTAAGAGCATAGCGTTTACCTATAATGACCCGGTTATTTTTCTCGAGTATGCCGTCGATGTCGCAAAGGCCTGTCATGAACATCAGATTAAAGCGGTTGCCGTCACCGCAGGTTATATCAAGCCTGAACCCAGAGTCGATTTTTTCAGGCATATGGATGCGGCTAATGTAGACCTTAAGGGGTTTACAGAGCATTTCTATCATAAGATCTGTAGTGGTCACCTCAGCGATGTGCTCGATACCTTGCTCTACCTTCGCCATGAGACTCAGGTCTGGTTCGAAATCACCACTCTACTGATCCCCGGTGAGAACGATAGTCCTTTGGAGTTGGAGCAGCAATGCAGATGGATCTATGACAACCTGGGAGCGGATGTTCCACTGCATTTTAGTGCCTTTCACCCTGATTTTCATATGTTAGACAAGCCAAAAACTCCGGGTTCGACCCTGGGAAGGGCCAGAGATATCGCCCTGCAACAGGGGTTACATTATGTTTATACCGGCAATGTATTCGATGTTGAAGGTGGCAGTACTTACTGCCCTGGTTGCAAGAAACAGGTGATAAACCGAGATTGGTATGAGCTGGGGGAATATCATCTAAACGCAGAGGGTAGGTGTACCTATTGCGGGACTCAACTGCCCGGCCGTTTCTCCGGCGGCCCCGGTCACTTTGGTCGTAACCGAATTCCAATCTCCATTGGTTGAGCATGATGCTCTGTGAGTCATATTGTCTATTTGATTTTTAATTGTGACCTTGGTCAACCATTTTAACCTTCCCTTAACTAATGACTACCTAATTATAGGTATTCCTCTATGCTGGTCGCTATACGCGTTTTAAAAAAAATGCGCACTGTTAAAAACAAACAAATAAAAACAAAAATCAAAGCTCTTAAATATTCTGACAGGATCTTTAAGGGAATAACGGGAGTCATTATGTCTGCGGCAGATCACCTCACAGGGAACGTTAGTGTTCAACACTCCAATACTCAAGCGACCGGATTCATGGATAAAATTAAATCGGTTAGATTTCAGCAAAAATCAATAGCATTTCTCACGGTCATCTCATTCCTATTCCTTGGTTACCAAGGCGTAACGGCAATGCAGCAAGCGGGCTCATCGATAGAGAGTCTATACAATCAGGAGATGCAGCAGAGCATCCGTGCGACGAAAGTCCTTGAGGAGTTAGGCAATGCCCGTAGCGGTTTGCTACTCGCGTTTCAGCATGATCCTTCTAACCCTTTATCCGAGATGCATAACCATAAAGTTGATAAACATATCGATGATACAGAGTCTTCTATCCGTCAACTTCATCATATAATTGATAATGAAATATTGAAGTCGCCGTTAGAGGGAGCTGAGCTGACCAAGATGAGAGAGTTAGAGCAACTGCTAGATAAGATTACTAATACAGGTTTTAATCCGGCTTTGGATACAATGAAGCAGGGAAATTATCTGGGAGCAAATCGAATTCTATTGACCCAGATTAACCCTCTATTTAAAGAGATCACAGCCGAGACTGAGGCTTTCCTGAAGTTAGAGACAGAAAAAGCGAAGATCAAGTTTGATGAGTCCCAAGCGAGTGTCGCCACATTCATCCCTATGGTCATCATCTTCTCCACGTTCAGTATCTTAATCATTACACTCTCGTCAACCTTGCTGATCCGCAGGGTAAGTAAGGCGGTTGTCGGCCTGGAAAATACAGCGGTCGATATCGCTAATGGTGATTTGACCAAACGCATAGAGCTGGGCGGAGACGATGAGTTTTCACACATAGCAGAGTATGTGAATCAAATTGCATACAGGTTTCAGCATGCGGTGCAAAATACCCATGATTCGACATCCAGGTTGGCGAGCTCGGCCGAACAAAATTCTGTGGTATCGAATCAGACCCAACGAAATGTGGTCGATCAGCAGCAGCAGACTCAGTTGATCGCAACCGCAATTCATCAGTTTACCGCGACGGTGCGTGAGGTGGCTCAGAACGCTGCAGCCGCAGCGACAACGTCGGAAGAAGCGAATGGCGCAGCCAGTAATGGTCAGAGTATTGTCGATGAGAGTATCAAGGTCATCGAAACCCTGTCTAAAGAGATGGACAGTGCGACCGAGGCGATGAAACTCTTGTCGCAACACTCAGATGAAATTGGCTCTGTGGTCGATGTTATTCAGGGGATCTCCCAGCAAACGAACCTGTTAGCGCTCAATGCTGCCATCGAGGCCGCTCGCGCCGGTGAGCAGGGACGAGGCTTCGCGGTCGTGGCCGATGAGGTTCGTAATTTAGCCAAGCGGACTCAAGACTCTACGGAAGAGATCCAGAAGATGATCCAGCGATTACAGCAAGGTGCCCGTGATTCTATGGTGATGATGGAGCGAGGCACTGAGCAGGCGAAGTTGAGTGTCGATAAGTCACAGCAGGCCGGTGATGCGTTGCAGCAGATTATGGCCAGCATCGAGCAGATCAACGCCTTGAATGCGCAGATTGCCACGGCTTCCGAAGAGCAGAGCTCGGTAACCGAAGAGATCAATAAAAACATCATCAATATCAGCGATATCTCAGATCAGACCGCAGCAGGGGCCGAGCAGAGTAATGTGGCTACCCAAGAGTTAGCAGACCTAGCCGAGTCCATGCAGAAAGAGATCGCCCAGTATCGGGTGTAGCTTTACTAGAGCGACAATCGAGAATACAAAAGGGCTGTCGCGATGACAGCCTTTTTTTATATTGGCCACGAGGCACTAGATACGAGGTGCGAGATATGAGGTTGATATGACCCCGACATTCTTTGTGTAGGAGCGGCTTTAGCCGCGAATGTTTCAGGTCAAAGAGTCGTAAGTTTTAAGTGGTAAGTAAAGCTAGTACCTAGCTTTAGGCATTAAAAAAGGCAGCTTATCGCTGCCTTTTTTGAGTTTAATCAGACTGTAATTTTTGTCTCTAGCTAATGGCTTAAGACTTACAGCTTCTTTTAACCTTCAAGATTAGCGAGTTCCGCTTTCTGCTCGGTTAGCTTCTCTATATCACGTTGGTACTCGGCTTGCTTAGCACGCTCTTTCTCAATCACGGCTGCCGGTGCTTTCGCCACGAAGCCTTGGTTAGAAAGCTTACCTTCGATTCGCTTAAACTCACCGGCCGCTTTCTCGAGTAACTTGTCGATACGGGTCACTTCTTTAGCGACATCGATAAGGCGCAGCCTTGGAGGTAGACTTTATGTGTCGGTCCCAGTAAGGCCACCGTCTCTATTTTATTATTGTGTGATAAGAGACACTCATTTTTAAGATGTGATAGGGCTCAACTCTTTTTACATTCCTTTTACTTCAAGCTACCTAATTGTAGGTAATGTACTAAGCTGATACCTATATTTGTATATCTAAAAATAATTATTATAAGTGCCAATATTTAGCTGAACTGTCTTAGATATTAATAGGGAATCATTATGTCTGCTTTAATCGCTCAATCAGGGAATGGAAGTGCTCAAAGCTCCATCACACCGGGGTCTGGCCTTATGCAGCAGATAAGATCAGTTAGGTTTCAACTCAAGTTAATTGTATTTCTTACGGTTATCTCTTTTATGCTTTTGGGGTATAAGGGGATCACAGGCATGCAGGATGCGGGAGACTCTATCGAGAATCTCTACACTCAGGGCATGCAGCACAGTATCAGGGCGGGTAAGGTACTCAATGAGCTCGCAAGTGCACGCAGTGGGCTGTTGCTGGCATTTCAGCATGATCCGAGTAGCAAATTTTCAGAGATGCATGATCATCCACTGGAAAAGCACATCAAGGCAACCCAAGACTCTATCAAGCTGCTGCATCACATCGTTGATGATGAGATTTTAAGCTCTCCTCTGGAAGCTGACGAACGTGAGCAAATGAATCGATTAACTGACCTACTGGATAAGGTCACCATTTCTGGATTCGAGCCCGCACTCGATGCGTTAAGAAGGGGAGAGTATGAAGAGTCGAATAAAATATTACTGACTCAAATTAACCCTCTGTTTAAGAGTATCAGCACAGAAGCGCAGTCATTTTTGGATTTACAGATAGCCGAAGGGAAAGAGAGTTTTGAACAGTCTCAGGAGAATATGGCTTTCTTCATCCTGTTAGTCGCTATGCTTTCCAGCATCAGTACGCTGGTTATCAGTACCTGTTCTATTATGATTGTCAGGCGAGTTAATCAGGCGGTGATGCAACTTGAAAATACTGCGGTCGATATCTCTAATGGCGATCTGACCAAGCGTATCAATCTGGGTGGAGATGATGAGTTTTCACATATTGCAAAGTTCGTGAATCATATTACTTCCAGATTTCAAAGTGTGGTGCTAAATGCCCATGATTCGACATCCAGGTTGGCGAGTTCGGCCGAAGAAAACTCAGTGGTATCGACTCAGACCCAGCGAAATGTGGTCGAACAACAACAGCAGACTCAGATGATCGCAACGGCAATTCATCAATTTACTGCGACGGTGCGTGAGGTGGCTCAGAACGCTGCAGCCGCAGCGACAACGTCTGAAGAAGCGAATAGTGCAGCCAGTAATGGTCAGACTATTGTCGATGAGAGTATCAAGGTTATTGAAACCCTCTCTAAAGAGATGGATAGTGCGACCGAGGCGATGAAGTTATTATCGCAACACTCAGATGAAATTGGCTCTGTTGTCGATGTTATTCAAGGGATCTCCCAACAAACGAACCTGTTAGCACTCAATGCTGCCATCGAGGCCGCGCGCGCCGGTGAGCAGGGACGAGGCTTTGCGGTCGTGGCCGATGAGGTGCGAAGTTTAGCCAAGCGAACTCAGGACTC
>SDWK01000828.1 GCA_004195335.1 Shewanella sp. | reverse complement strand
CGATTGCGCTTTATGTCATGGTTTGTGGCTATCTTCTGCTCGTTCGGTATCTTCTTTCAGGCATTTTGACCGCGAAGATTTGGTTTGTTGTCATCTTCTTCTGCTCGTTCGGTATCTTCTTTCAGACATTTTGAATGTGGGTCAAATTTTCCATGTCGAAGCTGGATTATTTGCCCTTGATCACTTTTTTACACTTCCCTTAGTTTTTTCTAATGAAATAAATTCTCATATACTTAGCGATGTAATAAACTAGGCCGCACATAAATTTGGCTTGTTGCGGTATTAGGGTTAAGTATGAAGAAATTACTGATTATTGGTGGTGTTGCCGGAGGAGCCTCTGCGGCTGCGCGCGCCAGACGATTAAATGAAGAAGCTGAAATTATCATGTTTGAACGTGGTGAGTTCGTCTCCTTTGCCAACTGTGGATTGCCCTACCATATCAGTGGTGAAATAGCCGACAGAAATGCCCTTATTCTTCAGACGCCTCAGAGTTTCAAGTCCCGCTTTAATGTCGATGTGCGTGTGCGCCAAGAGGTTATAGGCATCGACAGAGTGGCTAAAACCGTTAGCATACAAAATCATGTTTCCGGTGAGCAGTATCAAGAAAATTATGATGCCTTAGTGCTCTCTCCGGGAGCTGCGCCTGTGGTGCCGCCAATCCCGGGCCTGGATACTCCGCTGACGTTTTCATTACGAAACATTCCCGATATGGACAGGATCTTAAGCTTGATTAAGCAGACGGCACCAGTTCATGCCACCGTTGTCGGCGGGGGCTTTATCGGTCTGGAGATGATGGAGGCACTCGATGAACTGAACATCGATGTGACCTTGTTGGAGATGTCGCCTCAAGTGATGGCACCAGTTGATATTGAGATGGCGAATATGCTGCACCAGACGATTGTCGATAAGGGCATCGATCTGCGTTTGAACTGCGGCTTGAGCAGTGTCGAACAGGTGGGTTCTGGCTTGACACTCTTCTTGAGTAACGGCGAGTCTTTAGATACTGGGCTATTAATCTCTGCGGTGGGGGTGAAGCCGGAAATCTCCTTGGCAGTCAATGCTGGCCTGGCCATTGGCGAGCTGGGCGGTATTGTTGTCGATGAACAGATGCGAACCAGCGACGCCTCCATCTACGCTGTGGGCGACGCGGTTGAGGAGTTTGATTTCCTTACCGGTGAGAAGGCATTGATCCCATTAGCTGGCCCCGCTAACCGTCAAGGCCGAATTGCCGCGAACAATATCTTCGGTGCAAATGATAGCTATAACCGAACCCAAGGCACCGCAATTTGCCGGGTATTCGATTTAGCCGTTGCCAGTACCGGACTCAATGAGAAGCGTCTGCTGCGCAGCGAGATCCCATTTGAGAAGATTTATGTGCACGGCGCGAGTCATGCCAGTTATTTCCCCGGCGCACATCCTGTGTCGCTGAAGCTGCTATTTAGTACCGATGACGGCACTATTTTGGGCGCTCAAGCCATTGGCCGCGATGGTATCGATAAGCGAATCGATGTACTCGCCGTGGCTATCAGGGCGGAGCTTACCGTGTACGATATGCAAGAGATGGAGCTGACCTATGCGCCACCTTTTGGTTCGGCGAAAGATGTGTTGAATCAGGCGGGATTTGTCGCATCCAATTGCTTGAAAGGGGAGACCCGTCTGTGCCACTCGGCCGATATCGATGCCGTAACTGATCAGCAAATTCTGCTCGATGTCAGAAATCCCGGCGAGCTAGACAAATTCGGTTCGGTTGAGGGGACGATAAACATTCCCGTGGATCAGCTTAGAGGGCGCCTCGACGAACTGCCAAAAGACAAGGAGATCCTGATTATCTGCCAAGTCGGATTACGCGGCCATGTGGCCTATCGTATGTTGGTTAATCATGGGTTTACAGCGAAAAACCTCACCGGTGGTTATAAGACCTATCAGGCGGTTAACGCCAAATTCTAGCTGTTTGTTATTGTTGAACTTATCTTAGTGAGCTTATGGTGTTGCTCTTAGTAAGGTGAGTTTGTTTAGTCTTACCGAAGAGTGGCCATGAGAATGTATCTAGGGTCACTATATTAAGCTCTTGAGGGAATAGTCTTGGATTTATCATCGTTTTCAGCCGCAATTGGTGGTGGTGTACTTATTGGTTTGTCTGCCATCTTACTCATGATATTCAATGGGCGTATCGCAGGTATCAGCGGTATCTTATCGTCGGCATTGTTTAGCGATGGAAAGCTTACCGATGAACAGTTTACCGCTGAAAAGTCGTCAGACAACACCGATGAGACTGGGCCCAGCTGGCAGTGGTTTTTCATCGCCGGATTAGTACTGACGGGCGTGGTATATGCCTTGCTATATGAGCAGTTAGGTTTACCCGCTTTTGAGTTTGATACGGTATCTCAGCCAATGTTGTTAATCGGTGGTCTCCTCGTTGGATTGGGATGCAGCTTAGGACGTGGCTGTACCAGCGGACATGGGATATGTGGCATAGGCCGCGTATCCGTTCGCTCTATCGTTGCGACATGCGTATTTATTGCTGTTGCTGCCTGTACGGCGGTCTTTATCCACTGATAGGCGTAGTGATGGGTAATCGTAGTGATGAATAATAAAAGGATAATGGACCGTTCAATGAAGAAAACCTCTGTCATAAAGAAAACTAGCGCCATAAAGAGAACCAATTCTATAAAGAGAAAAGTTATAGCACTATTCTGTGGTGTGCTATTTGGCACCGGCTTGTTAGTGTCTGGTCTCGCAGACCCTGCCAAGGTGATAGGGTTTTTGGATGTCAGCCGGATCGCAAATGGTACCTGGGACCCATCGCTTATGGTGGTGATGACTGGTGCGTTGGCCGTATATATGTCACTGTTTTATACGGTGGTTAAGCCTCGCCTTAGCGCCAGCCTTGCGCCAGTATGTGATACTAAGTATCACTTGCCCGAAAAGAAAACCTTAGACAGTCAGCTGATCTTAGGGGCAAGTCTTTTTGGTCTTGGCTGGGGGATGGTGGGGATCTGTCCGGGTCCGGCTATTGTCAACATCGCGAGTTTAGATCTCAGTCTGGGCCTGTTTGTATTGGCCATGTTGTTTGGTCTCTATATCGGTATGCTGCTCAAGTCAGGCCAACTCGATACGGTTAAGGCTAGTTAACAATTGTCAGGGCTCAGGAGTCTAGCTCCTAGGGCCTAGGACCTCCGCCCTTTACACTCCCTTGTCCTAAAACCGGACACTTTCCCTATATCGGACATCTTTTCCTTAAATCGGACACTTCCCCCCTGTGTCCGCGGACACTTTCTGTTGTCTGAAATTAACCGTTAACTTATAAGTTATTGATGCTAATGCGTTAGTTGTTTTTGGCATGCTATTTGTAATGTAAGTGTTAATTCAACGCTATTTTAGCAGTAGTGACCAAACGGACAGTTAGGGATAGATGATGATTCAGGATACGAGCGGACAAGACACGGTAATAGAGGTGAGTCTGAAAAGAAAGTTGAAATGGCCTCTGCTGGTGGGTGGCGCTGTTTTGCTGGTATCTGGACTGGTTTGGTCAAGCGTTAATGGTAGCCAAATTAGTGAGTCCATTAGCCGAGGTGATCTCAGGTTTGCCACTTTAGAGCGAGGAACACTTACACGTGATATCGCCACTACGGGTAAAATTGTAGCGGCCAATGCCCCTATCCTTTATAGCAGCGATCAAGGTACGGTCACATTGCTGGCTAAACCCGGTGACCGCGTCGAAAAGGGTGATGTGGTTGCGACTATCGAAAGCCACAAACTCACCAATAGCTTAAAGCAACAAGAAGCCCTGTTAGAGGGAATGAAGAGCGCATTAGAACGTGCTCGCCTCGATGCCCGCCGCCAACAACTCAAAGCACAACAGACTATCGATATGGCTAAGGTCGACCTTTCCGCCGCCGATCGAGAGAGTCGTCGTGGTGATGAGCTTATCCTTAACAAGCTTATCTCCAAGATAGACTTTGAGAAAGGCAAAGACGACCTCTATAAGGCCAAGTTGCTGTCGGCTCATGCAAAGCAGGAAGCCGAGCTGATGAAAGACACGCTCACTTTCGAGATCCAGAATAAGCGCTCAGAGGTCAACCGTCAGGCATTAGTGGTGACAGAGCTTGAGCGTCAGGTCGCAGCCTTAAGCATCAAGGCGCCAGTGGGTGGCATTATTGGCAACTGGTTAACGGAGCAGAAAGCACGTATTGCTCAGAGTCAGCCAATTTTGACCGTCGTCGATTTGAGTGCCTTCGAGGCAGAGCTCGCAGTCCCTGAGTCTTATGCCGATGAGCTGGGATTGGGTATGAAGGTTGAGCTGAGTTTCGGGGCCCTGAGTTTGGTGGGAGAGCTGTCATCGATTTCGCCAGAAGTGAGAAACAGAGAAGTGACTGCCCGAGTGCGATTCGAACAAGATGATCGTCTTCATCTTCGTCAAAACCAAAGGTTGTCGGCGCGGGTATTATTGGAAAACAGACCTAATGTGTTGATGGTTAAACGCGGTGCATTTGTCTCCAGCGGTGGTGCCCGAGAGGTCTACGCCATGAACGGTGACATTGCACAGCAGAGTTCAATTCAACTCGGTGCTCGTAGCATGAGTCATATCGAAGTATTACAGGGTGGCAAGGTGGGGGATGTTTGGGTGATATCCAGCATCGCGCCTTTCAAGAGTGCTGAACAGGTCCTCGTTCGCTAGTCAGGGAGATCAAGATGAACAAGTTAAATCAAAATGTTAATGAACAAAATGCCTATAGCGAACAAAGAGCCTTCAGCGAGAAAGGAACCCTCAGTGTAGAGAGAGCCTTCAGCCTGCAAAGAGCCTTCAGCCTACAAAGAGTCACAACGGTATTGGCCTTGCTGCGTCTGTTAGTTGCGGTGCAGATTTCGACCCAAAATGTCGGTGACTGGTTTGTATTTGGACTGAATATTTTAGAGCTGACCGAGCCGCTATCTGAAGCTTCAAATACTGGTGCGAATGTAAGCACTAATGTTGCTTCTAATGTAGGTGATAGGGCCCCCGAGTTTATACAGAAAATAGTGATGGCGTT
>SDWK01000412.1 GCA_004195335.1 Shewanella sp. | reverse complement strand
ACCATAGAGAATTCTAATATTTTCAGTTCCCTCAACTAGCTGCTCTTCATTTCTCATTCCATTCAATGCACTGAGTGTTCTACGCCTCAATACAGGAACATCACCATCATTGTTGACATAATAAATATGATGTTGATACTCCCAAAAACGTGCATTAGCCAGAGCTGGTGTCGCTTGTGCACCGGTGAAAAAAATGGCTTCACTCGAGGTGGCCGCAACATAAAAATTTTCAGGAACTGTTGGCGTCGTCGTAGATGGACCAACTAATCTTTTTATTTGTAAAACATCTGTCCCAGCATTAACTGACCCTAAGCAAGCAATTGAACTTACACTCTCACCACTCTCATAACCCCAAAGACGTCTGAAATGGGACGGCGTGTTATTCGGTAAAGTTGCATTGTTTACCCCTGCACCTACGCAGTCATTAACAACTGCGACGGCTGTAATTTGGGTATTACTACCAATAATAAAATCTGAGCCAGTCATATCACCCATAAACCCCACCTGACTGACATCACGCTCAATGAGTGCTAAAGCTATTCGACCATTTTCCTGAAGCTGATTAAACTGGCTGGTAGTGGTCACATTAGTAGATGACATACTGAATATAGAGAAAAGTCCAGCAGATAAAAATAGGCTGATAACCATCGCCACCATCACCTCAACTAACGAAAACCCTTGATATTTATTTAACATGGTCAGCCTATTAAGTTTCATCTAAATAATCACCGTATTGATAGAGTACGCTCTACGCCGATTACTACTGGTTCCACATGACTTAATAAATGCATCAGTAGCATTGTTGGTTCCATCTGAGACCTCTCTAATCCCACGCCATGTTATTACCACCAATACAGTACCCGTATTTTCAACTTTAATGCAGGCCGTTGGCGTATCAAGACCACCAACATTACGACCATTCACTCGTTCAGATGCGCCGATAAAGAGTTGCCCCCACTGATAGAGATCCCATACTCGCGTCTCACTATTAGTGCACACTACAGCAGCCCCTCCCGCAACCACATCACAAGATTTTGATGGTTTAGATAAACCGCCAGTATAAGTCCCTGCGTAGTTCGAAAGTTGAGTTCGATTTAGTTTCATCCGATTGATAATATCATTGGTAAAATAGGAGGCTTGGGTTTGCTGGAAAGATTCGAAGCTGCCTCTTTTAGATATGATATGAAGGTTAAAAACGCCAACCAGCCCAACAACTAAGATCACAAACGCAACCATGACCTCAATTAATGAAAAGCCTCTATTTCCACTCAGCATTTTTGTCAAACCTCCCGATTTAGTCATATTTTTGACGAAACATAATCAATTTACCCTTTAAAAATCTGAAAGTTAGGCGAAACAATCATAATAATGGTTAATGATAGTTTAGTCGAATGTTAGGCGCTAGTAATATTAGTGTCTAAAAATCTGTTCTGTTAGATCCAGTATGAAATTCAGGCAACAAAAAAGGAGGCCTAAGCCTCCTTTTAGTTAACAATACTATCTACTTAAGTAAAAGTTACCTGAGTTCTGCCGGGACGGCAAAAACGGTATCTTCTTTACGCCCTTCCACCTCGGTGATAACACTAGGAGCAAGTTTGGCGACAGCATCTATTACTTGTTTAACAAGCACTTCTGGAGCCGACGCTCCGGCTGTCACAGCAACTTTGGTGACTCCATCGAACCAAGCGGCATCGATATCATCTGAACTATCAACCAGATAAGCTTGAGTGCCTTTCTTCTGTGCTAACTCGCGCAGTCGATTTGAATTAGAGCTGTTCTTCGACCCCACGACCAAAAACAGATCGACATCATCGGCGATGTTACGCACGGCATCTTGCCTGTTTTGAGTGGCGTAACAGATATCGTCCTTTCGAGGGCCTTGAATCGTCGGGAACCGCTTCTGAAGAGCTTCGATGACATCCTTAGTATCATCCATCGATAGAGTAGTTTGAGTAACAAAACATAAGTTATTCTTATCTTTGACCACCAAGGATTCAACATCGGCGGGAGACTCAACCAGGAGGACGCCACCATTGGGATTATTGTATTGTCCCATAGTGCCTTCAACCTCCGGATGTCCTGCATGACCTATCAAGATACATTCGATACCTTTACGGCTGGCACGAGTCACCTGCAGATGTACTTTAGTCACTAAGGGACAAGTGGCATCAAATACTTTCAAGCCACGGTGCTTTGCTTCGGCTCTCACAGCTTGTGATACACCATGAGCACTAAAGATCACGATGCTGTCATCGGGAACTTGATCCAGCTCTTCAACAAAAACAGCACCTCGATCTTTGAGGTTCTGTACCACATAACGATTATGGACGACTTCGTGGCGCACATAAATCGGAGGAGAGAAAAGCTCTAATGCACGTTCAACAATGCTGATCGCTCTATCGACACCGGCACAGAACCCTCTTGGATTTGCCAGTTTAATCTGCAGACTCTTAGCTTCTTGCATACGTTAAAGTACCTGTACGACTTCAAGTTCAAACGTGACTATTCGACCCGCTAAAGGATGGTTCAGATCGACGGTAACCGAATCTCCAGCCAATTCGCGAACGATACCGGGTATCTCACTTCCACCAGGTCCGCCAAAACTGACGATAACACCAGGCTCGAGTGACATATCTGCCGGAAACTTACTTCTGTCCATATGATGGATTGCATCAGGATTAGATTCACCAAAAGCATCACCAGGTTCAAGAGTGAAGCTGTGCTTATCTCCTTCGACTAATGTTGCTATTTGCGCTTCAAAAGCTGGACTCAACGTTTCATCACCAATATTCAACTTTGCCGGTTTACCCGAAGCCTTGGTGCTATCGGCAGTAGAACCATCTTCAAGCACAATATTCATATGACATAAAATAGAACGTAAATCAGACAATTGTCTTACTCCTTGGCTGCGTTATTATCATTTTGGCCTTTCTGACTCTTCTCTTTATCATCACTGACAAATGAGTCAAGAATGATCAAACCCGCACCAATACAGATAGCCGAGTCGGCAATGTTGAAAGCAGCAAAATGGCTGGTATTCCAGAAAAAGTCTAAGAAGTCTACAACATAGCCATGCTGCAGGCGATCGATCAGATTTCCTAAAGCGCCGCCAATCACTAAGGTATAGGCTAAATTCAACCTCCACATCTTCGTCGGTTGCTTTCTGAGCCAGATAGTTAATATGGTGCTAAATGCGACAGCAATAAAAGTAAATAACCATTTTTGCCACCCACCAGCATCACTTAAAAAGCTAAATGCGGCGCCATAATTGCGTACATAGGTAAAGTTAAAGAAAGGTAATAAATTAACCGATTCATGCAGTTCAAAGTTGGTTAAGATCCATTGCTTCGATACTTGATCGGCAATAAACACCAATACAACGACCCAATACCAACGCAAGCCACTGTCTTTCCAGTTAGTTGGCATTAAAATGTTTCCTTCTATGCATACTTTGGCACATCGCCTTATCAAATAAGCTCTGATAAAGGCGAAAAAATACTAGCGAATAGACTAACGAAAGTCGGAAGCTTGCGCTTCCGATCTCGTTGGTATTAACACATCTCTTTAAGCAAACTGACGAACTTCACCGTCACCTTCAATATTGGTCACACAACGAGTACAAAGCGTTGGATGCGCTTCCACTTGACCAACGTCTTCTCTGTGGTGCCAGCAACGTTCACACTTCTCAGATTCTGTTTTATGCCATCCAAGCTTCAATGAGGCCAATTCGGTTTCGATAGCATCATCAGGTGCTGTTGATAGCGAAACAATCTCAGTTTTTGAGGTCAATAGAACGAATCTGAGCTCATCTCCTAATGTCGCTAATGCTTGCGACAAAGCATCGTCAGCATACAGTGTGATTTCAGCTTCTAAAGAACCACCAATCTGTTTCTCACGTCGAGCTTGTTCGATCACTTTATTGACTTCACTACGAACTGCCAGCAATTGCTCCCAATGCTCATCACTCAAGTCTGACTCTAATGTTACAGACTCAAGCCCTTGATACCACTCTTGAGTAAAGACATATTTCTCACGCTTACCCGGTAGCAACTGCCAAATTTCATCGGCAGTGAAACTTAAGATAGGCGCAATCCAGCGCACCATAGCTTCAGAAATCAAATAAAGCGCACTCTGGCAACTACGACGAGCGACACTGTCACCTTTGGCTGTGTACTGTCTGTCTTTAATGATATCGAGATAGAAGCTACCCAACTCTACTGAACAAAACTGCATTAACTTCTGCGTTACCACGTGGAAGTTATACTGGTCATAGGCTTCCAGTAGCTCATCTTGTAGTGCTGCTGCGCGACGAACTACCCAGCGATCAAGCGCAACCATATCTTCTACTGCGACCATGTCTTTAACAGGATCGAAGCCATTAATATTGGCCAATAAGAAGCGAGCGGTATTACGGATACGACGATAGGCATCCGCACTACGTTTCAAAATCTCATCAGATACTGTCATCTCACCGCTATAATCGGTAGCCGCAACCCATAAACGCAGAATATCAGCGCCCAATTTATTAGTCACAGTTTGTGGTGCGATAACATTACCGATAGATTTTGACATCTTACGGCCGTTGCCATCCACGGTAAATCCGTGAGTAAGCACCTGTTTATATGGTGGTTTACCATTCATAGCAGTCGAAATCATCAATGATGACATAAACCAACCACGATGCTGATCGCTACCTTCTAAATACAGGTCAATCTCATGCCCCTGAAACTCGGGACGAGAAGCAACGACTGATGAGAAAGATGAACCTGAGTCATACCAGACATCTAACGTATCGGTCACCTTTCGGTATTGATCGGCTTCATCACCTAGAAGCTCTGATGCATCAAGATCCCACCAGGCTTGAATGCCCTTCTGTTCGATCTTGTTGGCAACACGTTCCATCAAAGAGATGCTATCCGGGTGTAGCTCTTCAGTTTCACGATGAACAAACAGGGCTATAGGTACACCCCATGTCCGCTGTCTGGAGATACACCAATCCGGACGATTCTCTACCATTTTTTCAATACGACTCTGACCCCAATCAGGGATCCACTGAGTCTGCTTGATTCCGCCCAGCGCTTGTTTTCTTAAGCCTTTTTGTTCCATAGAGATAAACCACTGTGGTGTAGCTCTAAAGATAATTGGCGTCTTATGGCGCCAGCAATGCGGGTAGCTATGAAGGATAACCTCATGCTTGATCAAGGCACCATTCTCTTCGAGAAGTGCGACTACGCTATCGTTAGCCTTGAAAACATGTTGGCCAGCAAAAATCTCAGTATCAGCTTTGTAGACACCATTATCACCCACTGGGTTAGCGACTTCTAAACCATACTTCTGTCCGACAATAAAGTCATCCTGACCATGACCTGGGGCCGTGTGAACCACACCAGTACCCGAATCAACAGTAACGTGGTCGGCTAAGATCACCGGTACATCAAAATCATAGAAAGGATGGTTAAATCGCAACAGCTCAAGCTCTTGTCCTTTAACTTTACCAAGCAAGGTATGAGACTCAACGCCATAACGTGCCATGCAAGATTCAACCAGCGCATCGGCTAAAATAACTGTCGATGTAGCACCATCTTTGACAAACTCGACGAGGACATAATCAAGCTCAGCCGAAATAGATAATGCTCTGTTTGCAGGCAGTGTCCACGGTGTCGTAGTCCAGATAACCATTGAGGCTGAACCCGTGCAGTCCTGCACAGAAAACTTAGCAAGTAGTGCAGCTTTATCTGTTGCTGCAAAAGCAACGTCGATAGCCGGAGACTTCTTATCTTCGTATTCAACTTCGGCTTCAGCTAATGCAGAACCGCAATCTGTACACCAATGAACCGGCTTAACACCTTTGTGCAGGTGGCCACTACCGATAACTTTGGCCAGTGAACGAACGATATTAGCTTCGGTATCGAAGTCCATCGTCAGATAAGGCTTATACCAATCAGCAAAAACACCTAGGCGAATAAAGTCTTCACGCTGACCATCGACCTGTTTAGCGGCGTACTCACGGCATTTTTCACGAAACTCTGCAGCCGTAACTTTATGTCCCGGCTTACCGACTTTCTGCTCGACCTTAAGCTCGATTGGCAAACCATGACAATCCCAACCAGGAATGTAAGGAGCATCAAAACCAGATAGTGTCTTAGATTTTACAATAATGTCTTTTAGGATCTTATTGACTGAATGGCCTATATGAATACTGCCGTTCGCATATGGAGGGCCATCATGTAGGATAAAAGGCTTACGTCCAATACGGCTATCACGGATCTGTTGATACAGTCCATCGTCTGTCCAGGACTTCAACATCACTGGCTCACGATTAGCCAGATTACCACGCATCGGAAACTCAGTTTCCGGCAAATTCAAAGTAGATTTATAGTCGCTCATTGATCCTATACCATTTATTTAGCCAACAGGTTTAACCTGCATCGCAGCCAAGCAGAGCTTTGGCTTCGTCAGCGTCATTGTTAATTTGTCTCTTCAGCGCTTCCAGTGACTGGAATGGCTGTTCATCTCGAATCTTTGCTACCAATTCGACCTCTACAGTTCGACCATAAAGGTCACCGTCGAAATCAAAAATGTGTACTTCTAATTGGCATACTTGGCCATTGACTGTAGGTCTAAAGCCAATATTGGCTACACCTTCATAAATATCACTGTTATCCCAATATAACTTAACGGCAAACACTCCTCTAACGGGAGACACTTGGCGTTTCAAGGCTATATTGGCGGTTGGAAAACCGAGAGTTCGTCCAATTTTTTCACCGTGTGCAACTTTGCCACACAGAGTAAATGGGTGACCAAGTAATCGTCTTGCTTGCTCCATCTTACCTTCGGCAAGGAGCTGTCTGATCTCTGTCGAGCTAACTCTCTTATCACCGAGAAGAAAACTCTGGGTACTAACCACTGCAAAGCTATGGTTTTCACCGGCAGACTTAAGCATGTCGAAGTTGCCCTTACGCTGCCTACCGAAACAAAAGTCATCACCAACAACCAGATACTTCACCCCAAGGGATTCGACCAGTAGTTTCTCGATAAAATCTTCAGCCGATAAATTAGCAAACTTAGCATTAAAGTTAATACATACTAACCTGTCAATCCCCAGCTCTTCCAGCAAGAAGATCTTATCTCTGAGAATACTCAGTCTGGCAGGTGCATTTTCACCCTTAAACATCTCTTGCGGTTGAGGCTCAAAGGTCATCAATGTTGCCGGAACCTTAAGTTGTCGAGCCTTCTTTACTAGCTTCGTAATAACTTCAGCATGTCCACGATGAACGCCATCAAAGTTGCCTATAGTGAGAACACAACCATGATGTGCTGGTAAAATATTGTGTATACCGCGAATTAGTTCCATTAGATTAAATAACTAGCTAGCTTAAGTGGACGGATTATATACCAGCTGACATGGATAATCAGCAATGATCTTGCTTGCTCTTACGCAGAACCACGAATTAAAGTCCGGTTTTAATCTTCCAAGGACGAATTCCCAACAGCATCATGCTAATTAAATAGCTTCCCCCCCCAAAACCAATCAAACCTAAGAGTGTTACGGCTCTTTGTGAAAAATCCAGCTCAAGCCACCCATCCTGACTGGGTAAAAACTGAATTAAGACCAAGGTCATCGCTAAACAAGATAGCAAAGCTTTTAAAAAAAACTGCACGGTTTGTCTGTTTACCCGATAAACCTTCGCCTTATGTAAACCGCGGTAAAGCAAACTTGCATTCAACAAGGCAGATATAGAGGTAGCAATGGCTAACCCAACATACCCAAAAGGAATAGCAAAGATGACGTTAAGCACCATATTACTCACCATGGCAATAATGCCATAGCGAACCGGCGTTTTAGTGTCTTGTCGTGAATAATACCCAGGAGCCAACACTTTAATGAGCATAAAGCTGAGCAATCCACTGCCGTAAGCCATTAAGCTATAGGATGCCATTTCTACATCATCAATAGTGAATGCCCCACGCATAAACAGAACCATCAACATAGGTTTGGCGAGGATAATCAAACCACACATGGCTGGCATGCCAAGCAATAGAATTGCTTTAACCCCCCAGTTCATGGTCGTTTCAAATCCCTTGCCTTCATCATTAATATGTTTTTTAGACAATGCAGGTAAGATCACTGTCGCAATAGCGATACCAAATAAACCCAAAGGGAATTCGAGTAGACGATCGGAATAGTAGAGCCAGCTGATAGAGCCAGTCATCAGGTAACTGGCAATAAAGGTATCAAATAACAGGTTTATCTGAGAAACCGACACCCCAAAAATCGCGGGAAGCATCAAGGTTCTTATTTTAGTGACTCCAGGATGGTTCCATCCCCATGAGGGCCTAACGAGGGCCTTCTCTTTAAGCAAAAAAGGTAATTGAAACAGAAACTGAATTAAGCCACCAAAAAAAACCCCAAATGCCAAACCTATTTCAGGTTGCTCAAGTTCAGGCGCAACAAATAGAGCCGCGCAAATGATAGCAATGTTTAAAAATACCGGCGTAAACGCTGAAACGGCAAATCTGCCTCGAGTATTGAGAATAGAGCCAGCCAGCGCGGTAAAGGTAATAAACCACAGATAAGGAAAGGTAATTTTTAATAGTAAAGAGGCAAGCTCAAACTTTGCACCACTGGGTTCATCATTAATCCAGGCTACAAACCAACCGTTACCAAACAACGCCATTAAAACGGGTGAAGCGACAACACCGACTAAGGTGACAATACTGACCAGTACCCCTAATGTCCCGGTGACTTTAGCGATGAGCTCACGGACTTCTTCATCGGACTGTTTTTGTTGATACTCAGTGAATACCGGCACAAATGCCTGTGCAAATGCACCTTCGGCAAACAAACGTCTTAAAAAATTAGGGATTTTATTAGCCAAGATAAACACATCGGCACCGCTTCCTGCCCCCATCAAGTTTGCAATCACAACGTCCCGGATCAAACCTAATACACGAGAAACTAAGGTCATTGCACTGACGATAATGCCTGACTTAACTAATTTTTTACTCAAAAAACCCCCTGAATCGAGCCGATAACTTCAGGCGAGTAGTCTCAAAAAATTGATTTTCCCCCTGTCACCTTCCAACAATAGCTGTTAGAATTGCGCATCATATTACACGAGTTAGGTTGAAGATAGCCCAGTTGGTTGGATTAATTTATCTTTAAGGTAAAGATTCAATCATTGTCATTGACAAAATGACAATAACAGGGCATATTCCCGACCTTTAAAATATCTAACCCTATTTAGGAGTTGCACCTTGGCTAATAGCAAGTCTGCAAAGAAGCGCGCGCTTCAATCTGAAAAACGTCGTCAGCATAACGCTAGCCGTCGTTCAATGTTACGTTCATACGTAAAGAAAGTTATCGCTGCAATTAATGTTGGCGATCAAAAAGCGGCTACTGAAGCATTTAATGCTGCACAACCAATTCTTGACCGTATGGCGACTAAAGGCCTTATTCACAAGAATAAAGCTGCTCGTCAGAAGTCTCGCTTAAACACTAAGATCAAAGCACTTGCTGCTTAATTTTAGATTAGCGTTTAAAAAACCGGCTTAGGCCGGTTTTTTTATATCTGTTTTTTGCCTTTAGCTTGGTATTATCAAAATTCAGGCATAAAAAAACTGACAAAATCAATTAACTTTGTCAGTTTAAGATGAATAACATGCCTAATGGCAATAGATAGTATTCAGCAGCTTAATAATTTCCGACACTTCTTTACTCTTCAAAGAGTAAAATACGGTTTGAGCTTCCTTTCGGGTCTCGACCAAATTATCTTTACGCAACCAAGCTAAATGTTGAGATAACGCTGACTGGCTTAATCCCAATTTCTTGTTCATTTCACCTACACACATCTCTCCTTCACTAAGAAGGTAACATAGGATAAAGAGACGGCGTTCATTCGCCAAAGCTTTCAACATCACAACGGCGTGATCGGCTCGTTGCTGCATTAATTCAATATTCATTACTTGCAAATTCTCCTAAAACAATCCCCGGCACTAATATAGCGTTGCCTTACAGATATAGTCGGGACATAAAGCACACTTTTTGCTAGATTGTTTTCAAAAGTGGGACATAAGTAATAAAAACAAAGGAAACTTATGAAAATCTATCGTCGTACTCTGCTCATAAGCCTATTTATCACTGGGTTAGTGGGTTGCCAAAACACCCAGTTAGAAGAGCCAAATTTAAAAATAACCAAACAGTTACAAGAAAGTGCATTAACCTCTCCTCTCGCATATGACCTAGTTGAATCACTCACTGTTGAAGTTGGGCCAAGACTCGCAGGGAGTAAAAAAGATCTTCTTGCCGTTCAATGGGCAGAAAATAAATTAACGCAACTCGGCTTCGATAAGGTCTATAAAGAAGCAGTTCAAGTACCGGTTTGGTCACGAGGAGAAGCTCGAGCAGAAGTGATCTCACCTTTCTCACAACCTTTAGTGATCACTGCATTAGGCGGAAGCATCGCCACCCCACAAGAGGGTATTCGAGCATCAATCGTAAGATTTGACTCATTAGAATCATTAAAGCAGGCAAATAAACACAATGTTGAAGGTAAAATAGTTTTTATTGATCATATTACCGAGCGCCACAAGACAGGGAAAGGCTATGGTCAAACCGTCGGAGGACGCTCCAGAGGAGCCATTGCAGCATCGCAGAAAGGTGCTAAAGCCATTATCATCCGCTCCATTGGAACCGACCATGACAGAATGGCCCATACCGGAATGATGAGATATAAAGATGGTATCGCGAAGATCCCTGCCGCAGCGATGTCGAACCCGGATGCCGATCTTATTAATCAGATACTAAAGCGGGATCCTAATGTGGTTCTCAACCTCTTCATGTCATCACAGAGCCGTGGTTTTGCGACCTCTTATAATGTAATTGCAGAGGTTACCGGCAACAGCAAACCTGATGAGATAGTGTTAATTGGTGCCCACTTAGATTCGTGGGATGAAGGAACTGGCGCAATCGATGACGGAGCCGGTGTTGCCATAGTCACGGCGGCGGGGAAATTAATTCAAGATCTCCCTAAAAAGCCCGCTCGCACTATTCGCATCGTACTCTACGCGGCCGAAGAGCTCGGCCTTGTCGGTGGTAAAGCTTACGCCAAAGCCCACAAAAACGAACTAGAAAAACATTACATTGCTGCCGAGTCAGACTTTGGTGCGGGGCGGATATATCAGATAGATTACAAGGTAAGCGAGAGTGCTTTGGAAGCGATACACGCGTTCAGCAGACCTATGGTTGGTAATGGGGTTAAATTAGGGAGTAATACAGCTTCAGGGGGACCTGATGTCTCCATGCTACCAAAACAAGGTGTCCCGGTGGCTTCACTCAGACAGGATGGCCATGATTATTTTGATTACCACCATACGCCAAACGATACTTTAGACAAAATAGATCCGATGACACTGCAGCAGAACGTCGCAGCCTACGCACAATTTGCCTACCTGATGGCTCAATCAGACGTTGAACTCAGGCCCGTTACAACCGGAGTCGATCTCAAACCGGTTAATAAGGAAGCAAAATAAATAAGTGTTATTTTGTCATAAAAAATAAAATGCCAGTCAGCTTAACAGACTGGCATTACAGCCTTTGGCTGCTCTTTATTTCGGCCTAATCATAACCGGCTATTTAAATTGGTAATCACACAACTTAAACCTGTTAACTACTGCTCTTCTCGCTTGAAAACAGGCGCCTCTGGCGATGACTCCGCTTCACAGTAGTAATAACCTGCAGCATCAAACTCGGTTAACCCTGAGAAGGTTTTAATATTATTATCCAAGATGTATCTCACCATCATGCCTCTGGCACGTTTAGCGAAGAAACTAATCACCTTATATTGACCATTTTTTCTATCTTTAAAAATTGGAGTGATTAATGAGCCCTTTAGTGATTTAGGCTTAACAGCCTTAAAATACTCGTTAGACGCCAAATTGACCACGATTTGGTCGCCCTGCTCCAATAAAGCTAAATTAACTTCATCGGTTATCACATCGCCCCAGAACTGATACAGGTTAGTCCCTTTGGCGTTTGCCAGCCGGGTCCCCATCTCAAGGCGGTATGGCTGCATCAAATCTAATGGCTTAAGTAAGCCGTACAAACCAGACAGGATTCTGAGCTGTTTCTGTGCAAGCGCAACACTCTTTGCTGATAGGGTATCTGCATCAAGGCCGGTATATACATCACCGCGAAATGCATAGAGGGCTTGTTTAGCGTTTTCAGTAGAAAAATTCGGGCTCCAACTTGCAAATCGAGCCGCATTTAAACCGGCTATTTTATCGCTTACCTTCATTAAAGATGCTATATCCGATGGAGTGAGCTTACGGCACTCTTCGATAAGCTGTTCACTATATTGAACCAGCTTAGGTAAAGTATGCTCGCTTGTACCTGCTTCATTTTCATAATCTAATGTTTTCGCTGGTGAAACTAAAACTAACATTGCTAATCCTTACAAACCTTTAATGCTAGCTATCATACTGAGGCAAACATAAAAAAACCACGCTAATTCGCGTGGTTTTTTAGATTGTGCTAATCCATTCAGCCGAACATTATGCCAACTGCATTATACTCTATTGTTCTCGGAGGAAGACTCAGCAGAAGTATTTTCCTTCATTACCCATATACCCTCCTCCAGCTCATCAATTTCAGGGAACTGACTGCTGTCGAAAGTCGGAGTTAAGCCCGCTTTAACCTGACGTTCGTAATCTTTAATCACCGCAAAAGCGACTTTAGATAGCATTACAATCGCGGTAATATTAACCAGGGCCATAAGCCCCATAGATACGTCGGCAAAATTCCAAACCAGCTTTAACGAAGCAACCGAACCCGCCATCACCATCGCCAGCACTAAGCCACGAAAAACAAATAGTACCTTCTTACTTTGAGTTAAGAACATAACATTGCTTTCGGCATAACTATAATTAGCAATAATTGAAGAGAAGCAAAACAGGATAATAGCAAAAGCAATAAAATATGCCGACCAGCTGCCTAACTCATTTGTTAGGGCTAACTGTAAAAGTCCAATACCTTGCTGACCATCAGGATTATTTAATACTCCGGATAATAAAATAATTGCTGCAGAAGCGGTACAAATCACCATCGTATCAACAAACACACCGATCATCTGAACAAAACCCTGCGATGCTGGATGGTTAGGGTTAGGCGTAGCAGACGCTGCAATATTTGCTGCACTTCCCATACCCGCTTCGTTTGAAAACAGACCGCGGGCAATACCAGCCATCATGGCTCCCATTGCACCACCGGCAGCCTCTTCCCAACCAAACGCACTCTTAACGATTAATGATATCGCCGCCGGAACCTGCTCGATATTGATAACAAGCACCACTAGTGCGATGGCAAGATAAGCCACTGCCATAACCGGAACAATCAGTTCTGATGCTCTGGCCACTTTCTTTAAACCACCACAAATGATGTATGCAGACGCAAGCACAATAACTATACCAACGATGGTTTTATCAAAACCAAAAGCATTATTAAGTGCATCAGTCATGGTATTGGCTTGAGCTGCATTAAATGCAAAACCAAAAGCTATGATAAGAAGAATAGAGAAGATACTTCCCATCCAACGTTTACCAAGCCCACGCTCCATGTAGTAAGCTGGACCACCTCGATATTGACCTTCATTATCTTTAACTTTGTACACTTGAGCTAAAGTCGATTCGACAAATGCCGTCGCCATCCCCAAAAGCGCAATCAACCACATCCAGAAAATAGCACCCGCACCACCAACAGTAATAGCAACGGCAACACCCGCCATATTACCGGTACCTACACGAGCAGCCATAGAAGTGCAAAATACCTGAAATGAAGAGATCCCATCAGTTTTATTGCGCCCTTGAATCACCAATTTGGCACCATGACGAAACATACGTATCTGGATAAACCCAAGACGGATTGTAAATAGTAGACCGGCAGCGACTAGTACATATATAAGTACGCTACCCCACAACAAGCCATTTATGGCATTAATAGCCGTCTCAATAGCGTTAATCAGAGTCTCAAACATAATTATTTTCTTATCCCCATGACAAAAGCGGCCAGGCACTTTTTGCCTAGACCGGGTTTGGCTGTAAAATTCCTTTCCAATTTGATCAAAGAATGTCGGTGAATTTATCTTTTAGAATTGTCCTTTCATGATTTCGTGAAATCATGCTCACCGAATTCGATGCAGCAAAATAGCATAGCATGAAAAAATAGCCATGTGACATAGATCACAGTTAAGCATTTGGATAACACTAGAATCACATGAATAAACAATACTAAGTTACTGTTGTAACTGATTCAACAAAGGATTCACTCGCTTTTTGGCAACATTTAAGAAATTTAATTACTTTATCGAAATAAGATGTAGAACACATTTTTGTAATAAAATTACAAATATAGTACTGAAT
>SDWK01000571.1 GCA_004195335.1 Shewanella sp. | reverse complement strand
AGGCCGATTAAAAGTGGATGGGTCCATTCCATTATCCTTGGAGGTCAGATGTTGTTAATGCCCTTTATGCACGACTATATGGATATAGGAGGTAGAGCGAAGCAGGATGCTAGAGCCGAGGAGCAATTAATGACCTTGCCTCAGAAGCGCTAAATTTTCGCTGAGCGATCACATCTTTATACCGATTGGTATTAGATCACTTTGAATGTTAGTTATTTGTGGTAAGTTCAGACCATGCCGACATTTATTACGTTTAATATTTATCTCTTCTATGGCCTAGTCTTTTTTTCAATAGGCTGTGTGGTTGTATTTCGAAATTTTAAATACAGCCAACTTAAAATTGCCCCCATCCTCTGGGCGCTGGCACTATTTGGTTTTACCCATGCTTTTCATGAATGGTCAGAGCTGTACCTTCTTGAATTTAGTGGGGATATTCCAGATAAGTATCACATTATGGCCGAGTGGCTCAGGCTCTTAAAGTTGTTTCTCTCCTATGCATCTTTGATGGTGTTTGCCTGGCTATTGTTTGGTATTGGGTCCAAGTGGGTCGCTAAGGTTGGGCAGGGTGTGGTCATTGTGACGTTTTTAGCGTACTTAGTGACGGTTATTTACTACTCACACGCCATCTATCTCGCCGATAACACCTTTTTGGAAGCCACATTTTACACCCGCCTCTTCCTGGGATTTGGTAGTGCTTTGTTAGCCGCAATCGGGATTGCGCTGTATGGTTATAACTTGATGCGTGAGCAGCATGAATATGGAAGTTACTTTATCGCAACGGGAGTCGGTCTGCTTTTCTACGGTGTCTTATCCGGATTAGTCCCTACGGATCTACACCACAGTGTTCCAGTGTTTCGAACGTTAGCCGGTGCATTGATTCTGTTTACTCTGTTTAAGGCATTAAAAGTTTTCGATATTGAGAAGGAGCTGGCGACCGAAGCTAAGCTCAAGCGTGCTATTGAAGCTGATAAATATAAGGCGATAGGGCACTTAGCCATGGGTGTGGCTCACGAGATCAATAACCCTCTTGCCTCTTCGACCTTAGCCCTGGATATCCTGCAGCGAAAATCACCTAACTTAAATGAACAGCAAATCAAGTATATCGATCGTATTAGCCTGGGGATTGAGCGCGCCTCTGAGATTAGTAAGGAGTTACTTGCTTACGCACGTCCTGCGACCGGGAACAATGTAACGGTGTCTTTGCTTGAAGTCATTAATGCCTCTATCCAGCTCTTGTCCCATAAACATCATGGTCACAGGATCAATGTTGATTGTGATGAAGGGATAACGATGGTGGGACAGAAGGTGAAATTGGAGGAGTTGCTCATCAATCTACTGACTAACGCCATAGACGCAACTAAATCTGGAAGTGATATTGCCATTGAGGTCAGTGAGTCTGAAACCTATGTTATGTTAACCGTTGAAGATTGGGGGACGGGGATGGATAGCGAAAGCCAGTCCAGAGCAACCGAACTTTTTTATTCAACTAAGCCAATAGGTCAGGGGACTGGGCTTGGTCTGGCTATCTGTGAACAGATTGTCACTCTACATCAGGGGGCAATAATCATTAACAGTGAACTCGGGCGTGGAACCCGAGTCGAAATGCGTTTCTTGAAAACGGATGGTTAAATATACAATCTGTTGTTTTAACTGTATTTGTATGATTATTTGTTTAGGTTGAGCGCATATAGTTATACTTTTGAGTCTTATCAATAACGAGAAGTCAGGCAGGACGGTATCTTTGAAATTTGGTATGGTTTTACATCTATGTAAGTGTCCGTTAAAAAAAGGGGAGGGTGGATGACGCGAGTGTTAATTGCAGAAGACGATACGGATCTTCGCACAAATATGGTCGATATTCTCGAGCTTGAAGGTTTCGATGTGATCGACGTTCCTAGTGCGGAGGAGGCTATTTTGGCCTGTCAAACCCACTCTTTCGATATCGCATTAATGGATCTGGTGATGTCAGGCATGACGGGGGTTGAAGCAATTTCTAATCTGAGGCAGGAAAACCCCTTTATGGCTGTGGTGATTGTTACGGCCTATGCCACGGTAGACACTGCGGTAGATGCAATGAAAAAAGGTGCTGACAGTGTGCTGACTAAGCCGTTTAAGAGTGTCGATCTCATTATGACCATACGGCGTAGTATTGCCGAAAAGCAGCTACTGAGATCGAGTGCCGATATCGACTCCGATAGTGTCTACGCTGCATTAGCTAATCCGCTACGGCGTGAAACCTTAAAGTCGCTTGCTTGCCATAAAGAATTGAAATTTATGGATCTGTGTCGTTTGGTTGGAGTGGAAGATCATACTAAGTTTAATTTTCATCTGCGTCAGCTCAAGAAAGCGGGACTCGTTATGCAAAACGAGAGGAAGATCTATATTTTGACAAATACAGGTCAATTTGTTTTACAACATCATAACTTATCCTGATTTTTAATCCTCTTTATAAACAGCTACTTAACAAATTTCTGATAACTATAGTTCACAACTTCAATCTGGTTGTGAACTCCCCTTATCTATCCCTTTAGGGGTAATCCCTCAATACTTGACGCATGTCCAAAGAGACATCTTAATCGCCCTCCCTGCAATGTAGGCGATATCAATAAAGCCAAGTGAGGATGAACTTATGAACGTACAAATTCCATACAAAAAACTGGCACTTGCCAGCATGATAACCATGTTGGTCGCCTGTGGTAGTGATAATGATGACATCACGCTACCAGTGAACAACGCCCCCGTTGTCGTTGCTGATGCAGCTACGGTAACAGTATCAGAAGTTGTGACCATCGATGTGCTGGCCAACGATACCGATGCTGATGGTGATACCTTATCTCTTGTATCTGTTGACTCCGATAGTGCCGTTATTAACGCCGGAAAAATTGACTTCACTGCAGGTGCAACCGCTGGCGAAGTGAAGTTTAACTACACCATTACTGACGGCACCGATGAGGCGACGGGTGAAGTGACGGTTACCGTTGAAGCGTTGCCAGAGCCAGAAGTACTCGCTTATGTAGGCACTGAAACTTGCTTAAGTTGTCATACCACTAAATCTACTTATCTTGAGACAGGTCATAACTTTAAGTTAAATAAGATAGTAGATGGCGGTATCCCAGAATTTCCATTTACCGACGTTACCGGAGCTATTGATTTCATAACCGGAGCAGACAATACATTGGGTGCTCCAACCAGCTATGATGAGGCCAGTTACGTCGTAGGTGGCTACCATTGGAAGATGCGTTGGCTGGATGCCGATGGCTATATCGTCACAGGCTCGGGGGTGCAGTACAACATCGAGGCTAATGGCGGGGTCTTGGGCGCCGAGTCTATGGGCGGATATCACGCGGGTGATGTCGATAAGAAGTATAACTGTGGTAACTGTCATACAACAGGTTGGAAACGTAATACCACAGAAGACGGCGATATACGTAACTTAGATGGTCATCAAGATGGCTTGATCGGTATCGATGGAACCTTTGCTGCAGCTGGTGTGCAGTGTGAGTCTTGTCACGGCGCGGGTAGCTTCCATGCTAAGGCACCTTCAAAAGACAATATTGTGAAGTTGGCTACGGCTAGAACAACCGAAGATTTCTTAGCCGATGATATGGCCTATGGTAAAGCCGTAACGTGCGCCGAGTGTCATACTCGTGATGGTGAGAAGGACTATCCTTCATTCGTTACACCTTACAACGTCGCCTTCCCAGAAGGATCTAATGTGGGTGGTCGTATCATTGCCAATGGCAGTGGTTTGAGTAAGCATCACCAAACAGGCGATGAGATGTTGGGTGTTAATCCAACAACCGGTGAAGAGCTTGGTCCCAAGAAGAGCATGAGCTGTACCACTTGTCACGACTCTCATATGTCAACAGTCAACAGAGATAAGACTGGACATGAGGCAGCACTGACTAAAGAGTGTACTGATTGTCACAATGCGGCAGGCTTGGGCGAGATGGAGTTTGCACAAAATGGTTGGGCTGCGGCACCACATGCTGCGACAGAGTGTACAACTTGTCATATGCCTGAGCTGGCTAAGAGTGCAACAACTCGTACATCAGAGGGTGGCGTAATATTTGGTGATGTGAAGTCTCACACCTTCACCATGGATATCTCTGCCGATGCGAAGCAGTTTATTACCAACGCAGATGGTAAAGACACCTTCCAGAACCCTTGGGTTACTGCTGAGTTCTCTTGTGGTGAGTGTCATGACGACTTTGCCAAAAGAGCTGCGGATTTACCTAAGATACATAAGTAAACGCATTATAATGATAATAATCTTTTAATTTAGTCCCTTGCCCATCGAGCCACTCCAATTAATTATCGGAGTGGCTTTTTTTATTGCTTGATACCCTCTGTTGGTCACTATTGGCTACGAGCTACGAGCTACGAGCTACGAGCTATAATCTGAAATTCATTTTTGTCGCACTGAACTCTTATTTTGTAGAAAGCAGGGTCCATACCCTGTAGCATTTTTGAATCATGATTAGAGAAAGTTTGCGTTGAAGCTGGATGTTGCTCTTTATAAACAGAATCGTTCAGCATGACGGTGGATTACTTGCCATCAGCTACAAGTCACAAAATACAAGTCACTAGCCGTTAACCATTACTTTGCTCCTTTCATGAAAACTTATTCATTATAGCTACTGTCCAGGTTGAGCTAATCTGTAGATATCGGCGTGCTTTTTAAAGGGAGTTTTTATGAATATATGGTTAAGGATCTGTGTGTTGATCTTGGTGATAGTCGCAGCTGTGGTGTGTTATGCAGCCAGCTTTTCAAGTGGGGCAATAATCTTCATGCTATTAGGAGTACTGTTTGAGCTCGCTTTTTGGGTTGGACTATTAAAAACGATTGATCACAAAGCTTAGCTTTAAAAGATGTTGCCTCTCGAAAGGAAAGGATTAGACCCGTTTGAGTATCTAAGGTGTTTTAAGGGGAACCGTGAAATACGGCTACCATTCGAGGGCGAATGGCAGCCAATTTGATTAATTATTATTGTTGATCTTCAGAGAGCTTTTCACCGATAGTCACTGGGACTTC
>SDWK01000559.1 GCA_004195335.1 Shewanella sp. | reverse complement strand
TCATATGAACGCATTAAAATGACTCATTGAATGTCTCTCGATTGTTATGAATGTCCCGAGGCTTCGGGGTTATTTGAGGAGAGGCTGGCATTCATTTAGATCATTTCCTAAATTTAATGCAAATAGGCTTGTCCTTATTCTTGGTCGGGCTTAATCTAAATGGAAATCATTTCCGATTGTCGTAATGTGAGCGATGATGCTCTTGAATAAAGGCTGGAGTGCACTATGGATACACAATTAAAGTTTAAGGTTAATCATTGGCTCAAAAATGATCCCGATCCCCGCACTAAGCAAGAGCTGCAAGGGTTAATCGATGCCAATGATGAAACCGAGCTGGCGCAACGATTCTCGGGACGATTACGGTTTGGTACAGCGGGTCTGAGGGGCATTGTCGGTGCGGGGCCGATGCGAATGAACCGCTTAGTTGTGCAGCAGACTTCTGCCGGACTCGGTTTATATCTCAAACATCAGACTCGCGATGTAGAAACACGTGGAGTTGTCATTGGGTATGATGGACGACATGACTCTAAACAGTTTGCCCATGATACCGCAGCCGTCTTAACGGCAATGGGCATCAAAGTCTATTTGACTTCTAAAGTTGCGGCCACGCCCCTCGTCGCTTTTGGGGTGACGCATTTTGGCGCAGCTGCGGGAGTGGTGGTGACAGCCAGTCATAACCCACCTCAATACAATGGTTATAAGGTGTATTGGGGGAACGGGGCGCAGATCATCCCGCCCCATGACAGTGGTATTGCCGCCTGTATCGACAGGGCCGCCACTCAACCTATCGTTATGCAAGAGTTAGAAAAAGCGATAGCCGATAGTCGTTTAGTTATGCTGGAGGATGATTTTTATCAAGCTTATCGCCAAGGAGTAAAAACTGCCGAAGTGTTACAGAACCATACTCGTCCGGATCTAGTCAGCCTCTCATATACGGCTATGCATGGCGTAGGCGCCGAGATGGCGGAAGCTGTGCTTAAGGATGCGGGGGTGACCCAAGTGTATTCGGTTGCGACGCAGCGTGAACCCGATGGTGACTTCCCTACGGTTAAGTTTCCGAATCCTGAAGAGAAGGGAGCGATGGATAGGGTGATAGCCGAGGCAAAAAAACATAACGCGGTATTGGCATGTGCCAATGATCCCGATGCCGATCGCTTTGCCGTCGCAGTGCGTAAGGGTGAGAGTAAAGTAGAGCCCGGGAAGGGGGAGTACCTGATGTTAACCGGTGATCAGGTTGGTGTGTTACTGGGCCACTACCTACTTACTCACGCAGCCAAAAATCAAAGATTGACCTGCACAACAATTGTCTCATCGAGTCTGTTATCTAAAGTTGCCGCGAGTTTCAATGCGACCTGCCGTACCACATTAACAGGCTTCAAGTGGCTCACGAATGTAGGCATGACTGAGCAAACTGATGACAATCGTTTCCTGTTTGCCTATGAGGAGGCTCTGGGGTATACCGTCGGCTCTATGGTATGGGATAAAGATGGTTTATCCGCGTTAGTGGCATTTGCTCAACTCACAGCAGAACTCATGAATAAGGGGCAAACTATTTGGGATAGGTTGGATGAGATATATCGTGAGCACGGTTTTCATCTTAATGCTCAGGTCAGTATTGCCCTAAAGCCTGAAACACCCAATATCGGCGCCTATCTGCGTGATAATCCGCCTTCGTCGATAGCAGGTAAAAAGGTGTTAGCGATCGATGATATCAGCTCTGGGGTGCGTCAGTTCGAAGATGGTCGTACCGAATCTATCGCCTTGCCAGCCAGTGATGTACTGATCTATCAATTGGAGGGCGGTGCACGGGTCATTGTCAGACCCTCAGGTACCGAACCTAAGATTAAATGTTACTACGAGCTGGTGGAAACGATGACCCCTACTGACTCGCTCGAAAGCGTTCAGGCGAGGACTCAAGAGGTGATGAGTCGATTTATCTCTGCTCACCAATTGTCGCTGCCCAATTAGCATTGAAGGCGCCAAAGCACCGATAAGTTACATCATTGGTGCTTTGGTGGGTTGAGTCGGTATAAGCACTTGACCTAAATAGAGTTGTAACAAGCCATCGAGTTCCTGAATATTCACCCCGGTTATTTTTTGTATTTTCTCTAGTCTATACCTTAAAGTATTTCGGTGAATAAACAAAGTGTTAGCACATTGCCGTTGATCGCCAAAGTGTTGTAAATAGGCTGATAATGTCTTACTGAGTAGACCATTTTTATCGGCATTGAGTAAGGCTTGGTAGGGGGTTGTTAACTCCTGGCCACGCCAATCTCCTTTTAGTCCTGAAAGAAGGACTAACAATGAAAAATTTTCATAAAGATACTTACTTTCGTTCGGTCGAAGCAGTTTACCTAAATCGAGTGTCTCTTTGGCTGTTTGGTAGGAGCGACTTATGTCGGCCGCATTGGGAAAGAAATGACCCAATGCAATTTTAAGTCTGACATTCATCTCTTTTGGAATGCGCGTCAGCAGTTTATCTATTCGAAGACTCTCCAGCTCGGGATCCCACTGTTTACCATCGAGAAATGCAGGCTTTAAAATGACCAGTTCTGTCATCGATGTCATTGCCACTAAGTTACCGCGTGCGGGAGTTTCCAGTAGACTCTGCACTTTTTTAAGCACTGAGTTTGCAGAGGTTTGTTTCTCATCGCCTTGTATTTGAATAACGGCGGCGACACGCGGCTCGCTCAGATCGATTCCGAGTTGCGCTGCCCAGTTCATAAGATGAGAACTAAAGCCGTGTTCAGATTTGATGAGTTGAGAAATAAACTCTTCTTTCTGGCGATATTGCCACAGTGTCAATTCTAATGAGTTAGCCTGCTCAACAATGAGCTCGGCAGTCATCTTAAGTAACTCACCATAACTACGCAGGTATTCAGGTTCCCCGGTTATACCGATAACACCGATGATCTCACCTTTATAATGTAACGGGAGGTTAATACCCGCTTTTACGCCATGTAAATCCGATGCGGTCGCTGATGTGATTTCGACGGTACGGTTTTGACTGATAGCGAGTAGAGCACCTTCATGGGTTGCCCCTATCCTGTCGGGATCTCCAGAGCCCAAAATAACACCATGGTGGTTCATGACATTGATATTATGGGCAATAATTTTCATCGTACGTGCGACGATTTGCTGTGCCAAATTAGAATCAAGAAAGTACAAGATGGAGATCTCTTATAAATTTTTGTCAGCTTAAGGCATTTTTTCGTCGAGAGCCATTCGATGCCGCAATTTTTTTACGGCAGTGGCCAGGATGAGGGCACACTCCGTTAAACGTGAATCTAATTGTCCAAATCTATAACTAATAAAAGGCGGATGTCGCTTCAGTCGGGCACTATTCGGCGTATTGTTTCATTGACCAGATGGATGGTGCGTTTGGCGCTGCGAACAACACATTGAGGTGATCACCGCCTTGATGGGAGAGTGACGTTTGCAGCAGATAGTTTTTAGTATTGCTATAGTCAGGCAGTGTGCCTGAAGGGATCGCTATGATCGAGGTCTCAGCCAGATTTTGGTCATAAGAGTGTACGCTTGAAGTCTGATTGAAACTCAGATTTAACACTAATGCGGTCTTAGTATCGACATTGTAGATATCAACATTGCGAGGGTCTAGTGCATTGGCATGGGTAAATCGATAGCGGTGTTGTTCGCCCGCCAGTTTATCGATTCTATGAAGTGAGGCGGGTGTTAGCCCCGAATTTTTGCCCATGGCGAGAAGAAAAAATGCAGGCTGTGTCGAGTTGAAACTCATATTTTTCGTTGATAATACAGTTTGATTGTTATATGAATCCTTGACGGTGAAAGTTAGGTTAGCTTTAGGTAAGCCTTCCCAGCCAAAGCTTGATGTACTCACCTTCTGGAGATAATTAAGGTTTGATACTATTTCAACTTCATCTATACCCACGTTCTTATAAAACAGATCAATTTTGCTGTTTAATTGGGTGATTGCAGGGGCTGCAATCAAATTGATCACATCGGCTCTAAATTCATGTTTGCTCGATTTTTCTGTTGGTGTTGTATTTGCCGAATTGGCTCCGCCTCCACCACAAGCTGTTAATATTGAGCCGATAAAAAGTGCGAGAAAAGTATTGCGAAGAGTTGATGCCACGATATAGGTTCCATCTATAGCTAATCCGAAGTGGCGTTATTTTATCCTTGTTATCATGTTGGTATCAACCGATGATGCAGTATAATTGCTGAGTTGTCGCAGTTTATGCTGAAAAGGAAGCTATATATAATGTTTACCACGTCTGAAGAGGCCTGATTGTGGATCTCTAACGGGATTACTTTTTATTTTGTTTATTTTGAAACATATATTCATCTGCAATTTTGAGTAGATCTTCTAGTTCCGTTTTATCGTCAGGGTTGATTAATGCATAACCGTAGGAGTAGTTGATCTCTGGTTGCAGGTTTTGTTGCAGTAATAGGTTGTCCATTCTATGGGTAAACAGTTTTACACAGTTCTCATTCTCGGCATGGATCAGTACGATGAATTCATCTCCTCCCCACCTTGCAACGAGATCACAATTACGGCTATTTTTCTTGAGGGTTTTGGCAAATGTTTTCAGCATGTCGTCGCCGATCTCATGACCAAAGGTGTCATTGGCATTTTTGAATTTATCGAGATCGAAATAAAGTAAGATTAATTTCCTATTTAAACGCCGAGCAAGCTCTTGTGTGCTTAGCAGTAGATCACTGAAACCGCGCCGATTAAAAATTTGTGTTAATGGGTCCGTATAGCTCAGCGTGAGTAGCTGGTTCTCCTTATAAAGGTGGCGCAGGTCGCTATCTACGACCTCTTTTATCACCCCAAGGGCATTGATGTATTTTTGAGGATAGTTGGTCACTTTTGTGTCGAGCACGCAAAGAGTACCGAATACACTGCCATCGGGCCAGGAGATCGGAAGCCCAAGATATGAGACATAATTATCTTCAGTGTATTCAGGATTGTCGCTCCATTGTGGATCTAATTTAGCGTCGCGAACATAGAGTTCAGAGGAGTTTTTGACCACATGGTGACAATAGATATT
>SDWK01000557.1 GCA_004195335.1 Shewanella sp. | reverse complement strand
CCAATATTAATATCAACAACAGTGCCGATTTTGAATAGTTTATTTAACTCATTGGCTACCTTGGTTTCAACGCTTGGCCCTGTTGTACAAAAGTTTATTGAACATCTACCAGCTTTCATTGAAAAGATAGAGCCCATTGCAAAAATATTGTTTGATACTCTTGTTGAATTAGGCAAGGTTGATAGTGGAAGTAACGCACAAGACTTAGGTAAAAAGTTTCATAGCGTTGCTGAAAATGAATCTAAGGTAGTTGATTGTCCAGAAACGCTTATTAAACGTGCCGAGCAGGTGAATATATCTAAATCATCAGAGGCGTTATCAGCACAAGAAGCGTGCACTAGTGCCACTGTGCTTATGCTTGCGGTACTCGCAGAAAAATACGGTAGCGCTGTACTGGATCTGGCTCACTTGGCAGGGCGTAATCCGGAGTTTTTTAATGCGCAACGCTTTGCCGCTTATCTCAAGGCATGCGATAGCAGCGAGTTAACAGTAGCCGATATGGCTGCTTACTTCGCCTCAACGTTAGAGCGTAAAGATGCGAGCCGAGTCGAGTCATTATTGATTGATTCAGAACGGTCTTATCGGTTGGGAGATTCAACAGAAAGTATTCAGCAGTGTATGCGTCAGGAGAGAGCGTAATGGGTTTTTGGAGTAGCGTAGGAAGTGCCGTAAGCTCTGTTTGCGCAACGGTTTGTCGTGTCGCTAGTGGCGCGGTGGACCTTGTCAAAGAAGTTAGCAGCATGGCGCTAAGTGGTCTGTCAGGTGTTGCAACCGTCATTTGTAATATCGCTAAAGCGCTAGGATTCATCGAGCAAGATGTTGACCCGGAAGAGATAGGGGACCGTATCATCCAGGCCGAAGATGAGGGGATAACCCTTGAGTCCTGTGAGGGGGATTACATCAAATACATGGAGGCGATCAAAAACTTTAAAGTAGATCCTGAAAAGTCTAAGAATATTGATAAACAGGATAAACTTATTGCCACCTCGGTGGTTGTGGGGGCAAGAATTGAAAGCCACTATGGCCAAAGCATTGCTCCTTTGGTGCCGCTTATCGGCAAAATTCCTGAGTTTTTTAATGGTGGCCGGCTTATGTCCTTTCTTGATAGTGGTATGTCTGTCGCCAAAGTGGCTGAATATTTCAAGTCGGCGCTTGATCGGAAAGAGGCTTCTGAGGTGGAGGGCGGCATGGTTGTGGTGGAGAAGCAGTCTTCACCAGACGTGTCAGATAAGCAATTGAGCGAAATGCTTCGATCTATGAGGCAGTAGCTATCGAACGTCTAGAAGGCTAGGGGTTAGCCACGGGTTTGAATGCCTGTGGCTTGGTCTGCTCTCCCGAGTTCGACAGTTATCGTGGTAACATACTGAATTTCTTGAGCAGCAACTCAAAACGTTACACTACATTGCGCTTAAATCGTGTGTCGTTGTCGGTTTTTTAACCTCCAGCATGGCAAACAGGCTGAGCTGCTCGCTGCTTATTGTCGAAAGGCCCTTGACTGGGGTGTTGTTCAGATGTGCCTTATGGTGCAATACGCGGTCGTGATGATCCAGCGGACACCCATAAACGTTTGCCAATCGCACAACAGCCGTATTCAGCCCCGACTCCCTTGCCCGTAACGCAGCTTAGCGCGGCCATAGACATTGGCCGGTTGCAGAGCTGCATCGTCAGAGACAGGTAGAGAGGTTTGTTCACCATAGACTTCACGGCTGCTGGACACCAAAACCCAGGGCTTACGAGGGCTTTCAATCGCTAACTTGAGTAGGTTTTCGCTGGCTATCATTTAATCAAGGTGACTCTGAAAAGTTGGGATGAGATCGCGATGTCGATCGACATCGATATCTTCGGTTGTTGATTAGCGCCAAGGATTGACCAGTATCAGCAACAAACTTTGACCAGTGAAAAATCTATTTTAAGCCAGCGTTAATAATGCTTTGGTAGATGCTGCATGGTCAACATGGGCGCTGAAAACGGGTCAATTTTCAACGCTGACTGACAGCTTAGGCAAGCGTCCATTCTTACAGGTACATATCACCACGTATTTGCACTGATCTCCAACACGCGCATCATAAAATCGAGCAGGAACTAACTGTGCCTCAGGGCTTAATCCCGACTCGATGATCCGAATGGATTTTGACCATTCGTCCATCGAAGAATTGTGATCCTCTATCAGGGCGGATATTGCTCCGGTCATAGAAGACGCACGGCCTAGCTTCTCTATGGCACGTTGTGCGGCTAATTCAGCACTAGCTCCTGTGGCTATGCTTATCTCACACAGAGAGGCGCGGTGAAGTACGCTATAAATGTCCGCAAAGTCGGTGCTAACCGGTGACATTACTGTGCAGGCTACAACTAGCATGCGGCTCACAGTGAACGTATCATCGGGGTTTTCCGCGTCGAAATAGCAGTCATAACCTTCACAGACACCTGAAGAGGCTGGCGACGGAGAACTTGTGGCGTCGTGACCGGTGCTTGCTCTTATTCTTGCCGCGATGCTCAGTCGCAGTGTGGAATCCATGACAAAAGGGATAGTTTCCACGATCTTTACGTGATCAGTGCTCGAAGGATCGTACTGTACGATAAGCATCAGCGTACGCCGAAGCAGTTTGTAGAGGTTGTTCGGTGTTAGTTTGAATGTTGTCGGAATATCGACTAACCGGTGCGTTGAGCGTGAATAGCTGTAAACAGAAATTCTCCCAAGGCTCGGATTTACGATGAGCGTGTCTGCATCAGCAAAGCAGGGAGGCTTCGCTGAGCTTTCCGTGATGTAGACCACCTTGATAGCGAGCCTGTCTTCAGGTGCTGACCAGTATTCAATTCCATCCCGCATCGCGCTTGCTCTCCTTCTAGACTTGGCCTTTGTCGACCGTTCCTATCGCGCGGTATCCCGGAAATTGAGCTTCGCCAATACGCTTTGCTTCAGTAGGGTTCTGGGCAGTGATGGTGACTGTTTGAGTGATACCGCTTTTGATGAGCCGTACTTGAAATTTACGTGCCATGAGGAAGCTCCTTGAGTTGTTAGGCTCTCAGGATAATGGCGTGACACGTCAGCGAATGACGTCCCATAGTGAGCAGTGCTTTTAGTTGATGCAAGTCATTAACTACCTAAAGGCGCAGGTTTTTATGTTGTTATGTTTGATCTTTCCCTTTAGTTTGATAGGTATCTGCATACAAGGAATGGATTCATTGATGCCCCTCGCTGTTCTTTCAAATCGTATGCTGCTCCAGTCATCTGGTCGATTATTCCCATCCAATGTTCTGACACGTCATCTCGAGACGTGCTTGTGATGAATACTGTGCACTGTTGACCAAAGGGAAAGGACGTACCTATGCAAAAAGCACGTTACTTAACTAAATCGCGGTTCAAACTCGGTCTGGAATGCCCCACCAAACTGTTCTACACCGGCAAGCCTGACTACCCCGATACTAAAATGAATGATTCCTTTCTGGCCGCTTTGGCAGAGGGAGGCTATCAGGTTGGAGAGCTGGCAAAGCATTACTATCCGGGTGGCACCTATATCGAAACACTGGACCACCATACCGCTGAAACTCAGACACAAGAGCTGTTGAAGCAGGATAAAGTCGTGATTTACGAGCCTGCGATTCGCTTTGGCAACCTGTTTATTCGCATCGATATTCTGGTCAAAGACGGCAACCATTTTGATCTGATCGAAGTCAAAGCCAAGTCGTTTGATTCCAAAGCGGATAACTCGTTTTTCGGGAAAAGGGGCGGCATAGCGAAGAGCTGGAAGCCTTACCTTCAGGATGTCGCTTTTCAGAAATATGTGCTGTCGCAAGCGTACCCTGAGTCTTCAATCAGCAGTTACCTGATGCTGGCCGATAAGCATGCACGTTGCTCAACGGACGGCCTCAATCAGAAATTTCGTATTTCTCGCGACAGCAGTAATCGCAAAGGCATCATTGTCTCGTCTTCCTTAAGCGAGGACGACCTGAAAGACAGGGTCTTAATACAGGTGCCGGTGGATAAAGCAGTGGCGGCTATTGAACAAACTGACGAGTTCCCGGGACGCAGTTTTGTAGATCAGATTCACTATCTGGCGGAATTTTACGTTGCGGACAGGCGCATCGATACGGCGATCGGTTCGCAGTGCAAAAAGTGCGAATACAAGTGCTCTAACGATGATGAGGCGAAGGGGCATAAGAATGGCTTTAAAGAGTGCTGGAAGCGCGAGCTGAAATGGAATGATAGCGATTTCGCTGATCCGACCGTCCTGGATATCTGGAACTTCCGGCAGGCTGATCGCTGCATCGAGATGGGTAAGATCAAGCTGACCTCCCTGGACGAGGATGACATCGGCCCGACTGAAAACGATACCGCAGGCCTTACCAGCAAGGAGCGCCAGTGGTTGCAGGTCGAAAAAGTACAAAACGGGGATGCCGAACCCTATTTCGATACAGAAGGCATGCGTGCTGAGATGGCGAAATGGACCTACCCGTTGCACTTTATCGATTTCGAAACGACAGCCGTAGCGCTGCCCTTTACCGCAGGCCGAAAGCCTTATGAAGGCATCGCCTTTCAGTTCTCTCATCACATGGTGCATGAGGACGGACGTATTGAACATGCCGGTGAGTATCTCAATACCGAACGGGGTGTGTTCCCTAGCTATGATTTTGTCAGGGCTTTGAAGCAGCAGTTAGATCAGGATGAAGGCACTATCTTCCGCTACGCCGCGCATGAGAACAGCTATCTCAACCTGATCTATCGTCAACTGCGGGAAGATCCAACCGCGCCTGCTGACAGTGACGAGCTGTGTGCATTCATTCAAAGCATTACCACGTCGGTTAGCTCAAGTCGGGAAAGCTGGATTGGTAAACGCTCGATGGTCGACATGCTGGAGCTGGTTAAGCGCTACTACTACGACCCTGCCACCAACGGATCTAATTCGATCAAGGCCGTGCTGCCGGCCATTCTGAATAGCTCCCAATATCTGCAAGATAAATATAGCCAGCCGGTCTATGGCGCAGAGGGAGGTATTCCCAGTCGTAACTTTAAGGACTGGTGCTGGATCGAGTTTGAAG
>SDWK01000411.1 GCA_004195335.1 Shewanella sp. | reverse complement strand
AAATTTAACAAAAAAGGCGCCAAAGGCGCCTTTTTTAACAGCGAGGTAGAGTTACCAACCTGTTCTAGTACGTAACGCAGTACCAATTTCGGCCAGTGAACGAACCGTAGTCACGCCTGCAGCTTCAAGAGCAGCAAACTTGTCTTCAGCCGTACCTTTTCCGCCTGCGATAATCGCACCAGCGTGACCCATACGCTTACCTTCAGGTGCAGTAACACCGGCAATGTATGAAACAACGGGTTTAGTCACGTTAGCTTTGATGTACTCAGCCGCTTCTTCTTCAGCAGTACCACCAATTTCACCAATCATAACGATGGCTTCAGTCTGTGGATCGTTTTGGAACATTTCCAAAACGTCGATGAAGTTAGTACCAGGAATAGGGTCACCACCGATACCGACGCAAGTAGACTGACCAAAACCTTCATCTGTTGTTTGCTTAACCGCTTCGTACGTCAGTGTACCAGAGCGAGAAACAATACCGACTTTACCAGCCTTGTGGATGTGACCAGGCATGATACCAATCTTACACTCACCCGGTGTGATAACACCCGGGCAGTTAGGACCGATCATACGCACGCCAGTCTCTTCAAGCTTAACTTTAACCTGAAGCATGTCTAACGTTGGGATCCCTTCAGTGATACAAACGATGAGCTCAATGCCACCGTCAATCGCTTCGAGAATCGCATCTTTACAAAATGGTGCAGGTACGTAGATAACCGATGCGGTTGCACCCGTTTGTGCTACGGCGTCTTTAACAGTATTAAATACTGGCAGACCTAAGTGAACCTGACCGCCTTTTCCTGGTGAAACACCACCGACCATCTGCGTACCGTAATCGATAGCTTGCTCAGAGTGAAAAGTACCTTGACCGCCAGTAAAACCTTGGCAGATGACTTTAGTATCTTTGTTAATTAATACGGACATTATTTGCCCTCCGCAGCAGCAACAACTTTCTGGGCAGCGTCAGTTAGCGATACCGCTGCAATGATGTCAAGACCAGAATGAGCCAACACTTCACGACCAAGATCGGCATTAGTACCTTCTAGACGAACAACAACGGGTACTTTAACACCCACTTCTTTAACAGCGCCGATAATACCTTCTGCGATCATGTCACAACGAACGATACCACCAAAGATGTTAACCAGTACGGCTTTAACATTGTCATCTGACAAGATGATCTTAAATGCTTCAGCAACACGCTCTTTAGTCGCCCCGCCGCCTACATCTAAGAAATTAGCTGGCTTGCCACCGTGTAAGTTAACGATGTCCATTGTACCCATTGCTAGGCCGGCACCATTAACCATACAACCCACGTTTCCGTCTAGTGCAACGTAGTTAAGTTCGAACTTAGCTGCGTGTGCTTCACGAGCATCATCTTGTGATGGATCGTGCATGTCACGGATTTTAGCTTGACGGAATAAAGCGTTACCGTCGATGCTGATCTTGCCATCGAGACAGTGAATGTTGCCTTCGGTCGTGATCACAAGAGGGTTAATCTCTAACAATGCAAAATCATGATCTTCGAACATTTTCGCTAAACCCATAAAGACTTTAGTGAACTGCTTCATTTGAGTTGGGTTTAAACCCAACTTGAAGCCTAGATCACGTGCCTGGTAGGGTTGAGCACCCGTTAGTGGGTCGATAATCGCTTTGTGAATTAACTCTGGCGTTTCTTCAGCCACAGTTTCAATTTCAACGCCACCTTCAGTCGATGCCATAAACACAACGCGACGAGACGCACGGTCAACGACAGCACCTAGGTATAATTCATTTGCGATATCAGTACAGCTTTCTACTAAAATCTTAGCAACGGGCTGGCCTTTTTCATCAGTTTGATAAGTAACTAAGTTCTTACCTAACCAGTGTTCAGCAAATGCTCTTATTTCATCTTTATCGCCAGTGACTTTAACACCACCTGCTTTACCACGGCCGCCGGCGTGTACTTGACACTTAACAACCCACATATCTCCGCCAATATGACCTGTGGCTTCAACAGCTTCTTGAGGCGTGTCACAGGCAAAACCTTCTGACACTGGTAAACCATATTCGGCAAATAGAGATTTCGCCTGATACTCATGCAAATTCATGATGATCTATCCGTATACTTCTTATCAAATTCAACTGACCTCTTTTGGGGTCAGTAACGAGGGTATTACTCATTATCTCATCGAGATAATGAGTAGGGTGTCACTGCGCTATTTTTATAAATCAAGCAGTAAACGAGTTGGGTCTTCGAGGAAATCCTTAATGGCAACCAAGAATCCAACAGACTCACGACCATCGACAATACGGTGGTCATAAGACAGTGCTAGGTACATCATAGGCAGGATTTCAACCTGCCCATTGACTGCCATTGGGCGATCTTTGATGGCATGCATGCCTAAGATTGCGCTTTGTGGCAGGTTCAAAATAGGGGTCGACATGAGTGAGCCAAATACGCCACCGTTAGTCACGGTAAAGTTACCGCCAGTCATGTCGGCAACCGTTAGCTTACCGTCACGGCCTTTGAGGGCTAATTCACGCACATTACGTTCGATATCAGCCAGACTCATCAAATTAGTGTCACGAAGCACAGGTGTTACCAGGCCACGAGGCGTAGAGACTGCGATGCTGATGTCAAAGTAGTTGTGATACACCAAGTCATCGCCATCGATTGAGGCATTGACTTCAGGGAAACGCTTCAGTGCTTCTGTCACGGCTTTAACATAGAAAGACATAAAGCCTAGACGAATGCCATGACGCTTCTCAAAGATCTCCTGATACTGCTTACGGATATCCATGATTGGCTTCATGTTAACTTCGTTAAACGTCGTCAGCATCGCCGTTGAGTTTTTAGCTTCAAGTAGACGGTTAGCAATTGTCTTACGCAGACGTGTCATAGGAACGCGCTTCTCGCTACGTTCACCTAACGATGCAACCACAACTGGTGCGCTTGCTGGAGCAGGCTTCGCTTTGGCATTTTTAACAAAAGCTTCGACGTCTTCTTTGGTTATACGATTACCAACACCCGTCCCTTTAAGCTTGCTGGCATCAAGATTATGCTCAGCAATCAAACGACGAACTGATGGGCTTAATGCGTCATTAGCATCTTCAGCAGCTTGTGGAGCACTCGCTTCCGCTTCTGCTTTAGTCACTTCCTGTCCGGCAACAACACCCGCTACAAACTTAGCGATAACGGCTTCACCTAATACAGTGTCACCCTCTTGTGCTAAGAATTCAGCAATAGAGCCATCTTCTGGAGCAACAACTTCGAGTACAACTTTATCTGTTTCAATATCAACCAAGTTTTGATCACGAGAAACCTGTTGACCAGCTTGAACGTGCCAAGTAGCAATAGTTGCATCGGCAACTGATTCTGGCAATACGGGTACCTTAATTTCGATACTCATGGTGAGCTATCCTTTTAAATTATCTATTACTACAGTTTTAATGCGCTATTAATCAAAGATTCTTGTTGCTGAGCATGCAATGCCGGATAACCACATGCCGGTGCAGCTGACGCTTCACGACCGGCATAAGTTAACTCTGCACCCGCTGGAATTGAACTCCAGAAATGATGCTGGCTGCAATACCAGGCGCCTTGGTTTTGAGGCTCTTCCTGACACCAGACAAAATCTTTGACGTGCTGATAATCGGCTAAAATCGTCTGCATATCTTCATGGGGGAACGGATATAACTGCTCCACACGAACGAGGGCAACATTAGTGACATTCTCTTTGCGACGCTTTTCTAATAGTTCGTAATACACTTTACCACTACAGAAAACCACACGATCAATATTAGCGTTATCTAAGCTTTCCATCTCTGGAATGATGTTCTGGAAGGTGCCATGGGCAAGTTCTTCCAAGCTGGATATGGCTAATGGGTGACGTAGCAGCGACTTGGGAGACATCACAACCAGCGGACGACGCATCGGTCTGACAACCTGACGACGTAGCATATGATAGACCTGCGCCGGAGTAGAAGGCACACAGACTTGCATGTTGTGATTAGCACAAAGCTGGAGGAATCGTTCGAGTCGCGCACTTGAGTGCTCAGGTCCCTGACCTTCGTAGCCATGAGGCAGTAACATAGTCAGACCACATAGACGGCCCCACTTCTGCTCGCCCGATGACAGAAACTGATCGATAACCACTTGAGCACAGTTGGCAAAGTCACCAAATTGCGCTTCCCAAAGCGTTAATCCACCAGGCTCGGCCGTAGCGTAACCATATTCGAACGCCAACACAGAAGCTTCAGACAAGACAGAGTCTGTAATATCGATAGGACCCTGCTCATCGGCAATGTTACGAAGTGGCATATACGCCGTCGCATCATTTTGATTATGCAGGACCGCATGTCGGTGGAAGAAGGTACCACGACCCGAATCTTGGCCAGTAATACGAATACGTTGTTTGTCTTCAACAATGGAGGCGTAAGCTAACGTCTCGGCAAAACCCCAATCGAGCAGTTTTTCACCACTTGCCATCAAGGCGCGATCTTTATAGATTTTTGCCACACGTGACTGAAGCTTGTGACTTTCAGGAACATAACTGATCTTCTCAGCTAAGAACTTGATACGCTCCATCGACATCTGAGCCGGATAATCTTCATCCCACTCTCTGTTGATGTAAGGAGACCAGTCAACCGAATGCAACGTCATCGGGCGCCATTCAGACACGACACAATCACCGTGATCGAGTGCATCTCGATAGTCGTTGATCATAGAGGTGACATCGTCGGCACCTAAAGTCTGCTCAGCAATCAATCTATCCGCATAAATTTTACGAGGCGTAGGATGCTTCTTAATTTTTGCGTACATCAATGGCTGAGTCGCGCTGGGCTCATCCGCTTCATTATGGCCATGGCGGCGATAACAAACTAAATCGATAACCACATCGCGCTTAAACTCGTTACGGTAGTCAACAGCAAGCTGAGATAAGAAGGCTACGGCTTCAGGGTCGTCTGAGTTCACATGGAAAATTGGCGCCTGTACCATCTTGGCAATATCGGTACAGTATTCCGTTGAACGGATATCTTCGGTGTTTGAAGTCGTGAAACCAACTTGGTTGTTGATAACGATTCGAATGCTACCACCGACTTTAAAGCCACGTGTCTGAGACATGTTAAATGTCTCTTGAACGATGCCTTGACCTGTGATGGCAGAATCACCATGAATGGTGATGGGTAATACTTGAAGACCATCTTCACAGCCTCGACGATCGAGACGAGCACGCACAGACCCCATGACTACAGGGTTGACGATTTCCAGATGAGATGGGTTAAACGCCAATGCAAGGTGAACATTTCCGCCCGGCGTTTCAAAATCTGATGAAAAACCTTGGTGGTATTTAACATCGCCAGACCCATTAAGTTCATCGCTGTGTTTACCGGCGAATTCGTCAAACAGTTCTGAAGGCTTTTTACCTAACACGTTAACAAGCAGGTTGAGGCGGCCTCGGTGAGCCATACCCACAACCACTTCTTTGGTTCCGGCTTCACCCGCGCGATAGATAATCTCACGCATCATAGGCACTAACGCATCGCCACCTTCCAGTGAGAAACGTTTTGCCCCGGGGAATTTAGCACCCAGGTACTTCTCCATACCTTCGGCGGCATTTAAACCGGCTAAGATACGAGTTTTAACAGATTGATCGTAATTAGCTCTACCTAAAGAGGGTTCTAACCTTTGCTGTATCCAGCGTTTCTCATCGGTATCGGTAATGTGCATGTATTCAGCGCCGATAGAGCCACAATAGGTCGCTTTAAGGGCTTTAACAAGTTCGCCAAGCTGCATGGTTTCACCACCATGAGCAAATGAACCTGTATTGAATTCACGCAACATATCTTCGCCAGTTAAACCATGGAAGGCAGGGTCCAGTTCAGAGACAGGTTCACGTTTCCACAGTTCCAGAGGATCTAAATTAGCATTCTGGTGACCACGGAATCGATGAGCGTTGATCATCTGTAGGACTTTAACTTGCTTAGCATCAACTTCCGGATCTGTCACACGGGCGGAGCCCTTTTGACTACCTTCGAGCGCTAAACTACGAAAATAATCACGTACTTTAGAGTGAGCGGCTTCGGGTACATCTTTCGATGCGCCATTCGCGTAGGGGAGGTTATCAAACACCACTTTCCAGTCTTGAGAAACAGACTGAGGGTCTTCTTGATAGGCTTCATACATCTCTTCTACATAGGTCGAATTAGCACCACTTAGGTGTGATGATTCGAGCCAGGCTTTCATGATGCCTTGGTGCATTTCTATTCCTTTCAAACTTGATACACTGTTTAGCCAAAGTCTTAAATGTGCACTCTTTGAATTTAACCAAGAAGCACACAATCTGTGCCGCCCGAGAGCGGTATACTGTCTATCTTTTACATAAAAGAGCCACTTCCCAAACGAGAAGTGACTCAATCCGAGCTATATTATTATTGCTTTTAGCTCTATGTCTTGCATTTAAACCGCTCGCTTCAGCAACATAGACTTAATATGTCCAATTGCTTTGGTTGGATTAAGCCCTTTAGGGCAGACATCCACACAATTCATGATGCCATGACAACGGAATACGCTGTATGCATCATCAAGTTCAGATAAACGCTCTTCAGTTGCGGTATCACGGCTATCGATCAGGAATCGATAAGCATGCAATAAGCCACTTGGTCCGATAAACTTATCAGGATTCCACCAGAAAGATGGGCAAGCGGTCGAACAACAAGCACACATGATACATTCATATAAACCGTCTAAATGTTCACGCTCTTCAGGTGATTGCAGATGTTCACGCGCCGGTGTCTTTTCATCATTAATCAAGTAAGGCTTGATCTTCTCATACTGCTTGTAGAACTGTGATAAGTCTACAATAACATCACGAACAACAGGCATTCCTGGCAGTGGTCTGATCGCTAACTTTTTACCTTTAAAAGTAGAGATCGGCGTAATACACGCTAAACCATTTTTACCATTCATGTTAACGCCATCAGACCCACACACACCTTCACGACATGAACGGCGGAAGGCTAACGTTGGATCTTGCTCTTTTAGAAGAATCAAAGCATCAAGGACCATCATATCGGTACCTTCAGCCACTTCTAATGTGTAATCCTTCATGTAAGGCTTAGCGTCTACATCCGGATTATAGCGATAAACTGCGATATTCAAATTCATCTCAATTTCCTTAGTAAGTACGCTTGATCGGCGGGAACGCGGCACGAAGCTTAGGCTCCATGTTTACAGGTCGGCGATCCATCTCTTCGGTTGCAGGGTCAAACAGGCTGTGACACAACCAGTTCTCATCATCACGCTCGAGGTAATCTTCACGTGAGTGCGCACCACGACTTTCGGTACGATAGTTTGCCGCATAGGCCGTTGCTATCGCCGTTGCCATCAAGTTGTCTAACTCTAAACATTCAATACGCTGAGTATTGAACTCAGTTGAGTTATCAGACAATTTCGCATTGTCCAAACGCTTACGGATTGCTTTAAGCTCTTTTAAGCCTTCAGCCATCGCATCGCCCCTACGGAATACTGAGAAGTTAAGTTGCATACAAAGCTGAAGATCTTTACGGATTTGAACAGGATCTTCACCGTCTTTATTGCTTTCCCAACGATTGAGACGCTCAAGGGATTGAGCGATATCAGCCTCTGTCGCATCACTTGGTGTTGCAGTCTCATCTAGGGCTTTACCTAAGTGTTGACCTGCAGCGCGACCAAATACAACCAAATCGAGTAGTGAATTACCACCCAGACGGTTAGCGCCGTGTACAGATACACACGCAATCTCTCCGACGGCAAATAGACCAATAACGTCACTTTCAGTGCCATCTGTATTCTTACGTATCACCTGACCGCTCACTTTAGCCGGTAGGCCACCCATCATATAGTGACAAGTCGGAAGAACTGGAATTGGACCATCGGCTGGATCGATATGGGCGAACGTACGAGACAGTTCACACACACCTGGAAGACGTGCTTCGAGCGTTTCCTTACCTAAATGATCGAGCTTAAGCAGGCAATGCGGTCCTAATGGGCCGTCGAGACCACGACCTTCACGAATTTCAGTCATCATCGAACGTGCAACCACGTCACGAGATGCTAAATCTTTCGCATTAGGTGCATAACGTTCCATGAAACGCTCGCCGTCTTTGTTCAGCAGATATCCGCCTTCACCACGGCAACCTTCAGTCACAAGTACACCCGAGCCGGCAATACCGGTAGGGTGGAACTGCCACATTTCCATGTCTTGCATCTGCACGCCAGCACGCATCGCCATGCCAACACCGTCACCGGTATTGATGTGAGCATTGGTAGTAGACGCGAATATACGCCCTGCACCACCGGTAGCAAGTACCGTTGCCTTAGCTTTGAAGTAAACAATTTCACCGCTTTCGATATCGATTGCAGTACAACCGACGATAGCGCCATCTTCGTTTTTCACTAAGTCCAGTGCGTACCACTCTGAGTAGACTTCAGTTTTGTGCTTAACATTTTGCTGATAAAGACAGTGTAGGAGCGCATGACCTGTACGGTCAGCCGCTGCTGCGGTACGTGCAGCCTGTTCACCACCAAAGTTTCTAGATTGACCGCCGAAAGGACGTTGGTAAATTGTGCCGTTTTCGAAGCGAGAGAAAGGTAGCCCCATTTGTTCGAGTTCGATAACCGCTTCCGGACCGGTTTTACACATAAACTCAATGGCTTCTTGATCACCGATAAAATCGGAACCCTTAACCGTATCGTACATGTGTTGTTCCCAATGATCTTCATGGGCGTTACCTAACGCAACGGTAATACCGCCCTGCGCAGAAACCGTATGAGAACGTGTTGGGAATACTTTAGATAACAGCGCACAGCTCTTACCTTCTTTAGAAATCTGTAATGCGGCTCGCATACCCGCGCCACCAGCGCCGATAACAATTGCATCAAATTCGCGAACTGGAATACTCACTTAAACACCCCACACTATCAAAATGCCTGCCGCCAAATAAGAGAAGGCTGCGACGACAAAAACGAACTGAAGTACACCACGTAGAGCCAGTGGCTTGACATAGTCTGTAAGTACTTGCCAAATGCCAATCCATGAGTGGATTAACACTGAAACTAGGGCAAGCAAGGTGAAGACTTTCATCGGCAATCCGCTGAATAAACCATGCCATGCGTCATAAGTCAGTGGAGCGCTACACGCAATGAATCCAACCAAGAAGATGGTGTAACAGGTTAGGATGATTGCACTTGCACGTATAAGAATAAAGTCATGGACACCGCTGCGGCCAAGACTTGCTGCGTTAGTTACCATACCCAAATCCCCACTATGATTGAAAACACGATTGACAGTGCAAACGCGGCTTTTGCTGAAGCGATGCCTGAAGCCAACTCTTCCCAACGTCCGGTATCCATTATCAAATGGCGTACGCCAACGATAAGGTGGTAACCCAGAGCGGTAAGAATTCCCCAAATGACAAACTTAACCAACAAATTATCAAAAAGAGATTGTGTCGCTGCGAAAGTCTCAGGTGATGCTAAAGATTCATTTAACAACCAGATAAGAATACCAACAGCAAACAGCATGATGACACCGGATACACGGTGAAGAATGGACGCAATCGCGGTTGCAGGGAAGCGAATGGTTTGCAGATCTAAATGGACAGGTCTTTGCTTTTTCACGTTCTGCTCACTCTGCTCTATTGAGCTATATTTTTGTTATACGAAACGCTTTCGTTCAATTTTCAACTGTGACACAGGTCACAACCAAGGTCTGCGCAAAAGAAAAGTTTAAACAAACAATTAACAATTTAGAGCTTACTAATTAAGTATGTAAAAAAGTATTAACTAAATCGCAATGAATGCAGCTCTGTAGAGCCGGGGCAAGTATACAAGGGGAGAATGTCAAATACAAACATCACATTATGGAAATTTTGTTTTTTTGGTAAAAAAATCTGCCAAGCTGCTGTTCTAGCATGGGGTTTGAGTAAAATAAGACCATGGTCTAACGAATTTAAACACTTATTTAAATTGAAATGTGATCTAGATTCACTGTAAAGTATTGTCGTTGATAAGCCGCACTCACATAAGAATGAAGTAAGGAGAACGGGTATGGCTGATAATATAGCCAAATTGGTACTACCAGGGAATGAATCAATCGAGCTGCCAGTCAAAAAAGGCACGGCAGGGTTTGATGTTATTGACATCAGTAAGCTAGGTAGTAAAGGTCACTTTACCTTTGATCCAGGATTTCTCGCAACAGCCTCCTGTGAATCAGCCATTACCTACATTGATGGTGACCAGGGGATACTGCTTCATCGCGGTTACCCGATTGGTGAACTAGCTGTTGATTCAGATTATTTAGATCTTTGTTATTTGCTTCTCTACGGAGAATTACCATCGAAGATTCAGTATGAAAAATTTGTTCATACTGTAAAAAACCATACTATGGTGAATGAACAACTTGTAGCCTTCTTCCGAGGCTTCAGACGTGATGCTCACCCTATGGCGATGCTTTGTGGAGTAACCGGAGCGTTATCAGCATTCTACCAAGACTCTTTGGATGTCAACGATGAGCGTCATCGCGAAATCGCTGCATACCGTCTAGTCTCTAAAATGCCGACTATCGCAGCCATGTGCTACAAGTACTCCATCGGCCAACCATTCGTTTATCCACGTAATGATTTGAGCTATGCAGGTAACTTCCTTAGCATGATGTTTGCTGTCCCTTGCGAAGAGTATAAAGTGAATCCAATCGTTGAACGCGCGATGGATCGTATCTTTATCTTGCATGCAGACCACGAGCAAAATGCATCGACTTCTACCGTTCGTCTGGCCGGTTCTTCAGGTGCTAACCCATTTGCATGTATTGCAGCGGGTATTGCATCACTGTGGGGACCTGCTCATGGCGGCGCAAACGAAGCCTGTTTGAAGATGCTGGAAGAGATCGGCAGTGTTGACCGTATTCCTGAGTTTATTGCACGCGCTAAGGATAAAGAAGATCCTTTCCGTCTAATGGGCTTCGGACATCGTGTCTATAAGAACTTCGATCCACGCGCTAAAGTGATGCGTGAAACCTGTCATGAAGTCTTAGGAGAGTTGAAAGTTAACGATCCATTACTTGATGTCGCGATGGAACTCGAACGGATTGCCCTTGAAGATGAATATTTCGTCTCTAAGAAGCTGTATCCAAATGTTGATTTCTATTCAGGCATCATCATGAAGGCTATCGGTATTCCAACCAGCATGTTCACCGTACTATTCGCACTTGCGCGTACTGTTGGTTGGATTGCTCACTGGAAAGAGATGTTGGATCAGCCTGGTCATAAGATCAGCCGACCTCGTCAGCTTTACACTGGTGCAGCAGAGCGTGATTTTGTTTCAAAAGAGAATCGTTAATGGAAGTTTCTAGGAACTAGAACCTGAAAAAAGGCACTCATCGAGTGCCTTTTTTGTATCCGACGTGTGCTCAATTCGAGCGACCTTGCCACCTAAGCACTCCCCTCTTCTCTCTCATTTTCGTCCCCACCATCCTACTCAGCTACATTTTGTTGCAATTAGACGTATTTCAGTCATCCATTTACGCGCAGATCTCTCTATAGTCAAAAACATCATTTTTTAAACATTTTCGCTACAAAGTTTGCATTCGAGTTAACTCACACACAACTTTCGAATTTAAACTACTGAATAACAAGGTTATTAACCTTTGGCACATCTTGTGCATTATTGATGTTAATTGGATCAAAAAACATAGGTAAACTTACATGGACTCTCTAAACAAACGCGCTAATAACTGTTTCAAAATCGCCCTTCCATTGCTATTAGCCGCCGTATTAAGTGCCTGTGGCGCAGAAGAGGAAGTTAAAGAAGAGGAAAAATATGCGGTACCGGTTGAAATTACCACCGTCATCCAGGGAGATGTATCCTCATTTTACAGTACGACTGCGACCTTAGAAGCACCACAAGAAGCCAACGTAGTCACTCGTATCTCAGGTTTAATTGAAAGTATTAACGTTGAAGAAGGTGACCGGGTCACCAAAGGGCAACTCCTCGCTGTCATCGATGCAAAGAGACAGAGATTTGAACTTGCCAGCTCACAAGCCGAAGTTGAAATTATTGAGCAAGAGCTAAATCGCCTTAAGAAAATGAGCAACCAAGAATTTTTCAGTGCCGACTCTATGGCCAAGCTTGAGTACAACTTGCAAGCCGCTATCGCCAAACGAGATTTAGCCGCGCTTCAGGTACAAGACAGTATGGTTCGCTCTCCGATCGATGGTGTGGTGGCAACGCGATTTGTCAAAGCCGGCAATATGGCCAAAGAGTTTGATGAACTGTTTTATGTTGTTAATCAGGATGAGCTCTATGGCATCGTCCACCTACCTGAGCAACAACTCCAGAGTCTTCGCTTAGGACAAGACGCCCAACTCTTTGCAAATAGTTTTGCCAACGATCATACCAATGAAGCGGTTCACGCCAAAGTGCTTCGTATCAGTCCGGTCGTCGATGCTCAAAGCGGCACGTTCAAAGTAACCCTGTCGGTGCCAAACCAAAATTCCACCTTAAAAGCAGGTATGTTCACACGTGTTGAGCTTAGGTATGACACACACAATAACGTTATTACCGTTCCATATAACGCCGTAGTTAATCAAGATAATGAGTTTGCCCTGTATGTGATTGATGGCGATAACGCGAATCGCCGTGCTGTTTCATTAGGTTACCGTGAGGCCGATACCGTAGAGATTGTCGCAGGTATCGAACCCGGTGAGCGCATTGTCATCAGAGGCCATCAGAACCTGAAAGACCAATCCCTTGTCGAAGTGATTGGATCATTAGACTTAGCATCTGCAACTAAATAACGGAGCAAGGTCTATGTCTATTATAAAAACATCAGTAAACCGACCTGTCACTGTATGGATGTTCATGTTTGCGGTTATCTTGTTCGGTATGGTGGGTTTCTCTCGTTTAGCGGTAAAACTACTGCCAGACTTGAGCTATCCGACTATCACAATTAGAACCCAGTATATCGGCGCGGCTCCCGTTGAAGTCGAACAGCTGGTTTCAAAGCCTATTGAAGAGTCCGCTGGTATTGTAAAAGGGCTGCGTAAGATCAGTTCCATCTCCCGCTCTGGCATGTCTGATGTCGTACTCGAGTTCGAGTGGGGCACGGATATGGATATGGCAAGTCTGGATGTCAGAGAGAAAATCGACACCATAGAGCTTCCGTTAGATGTGAAAAAGCCGCTACTGCTGCGCTTTAACCCAAATCTGGATCCTATCGTTCGCCTGGCTCTGTCGGTACCCAATGCCAGCGATACCGAACTTAAGCAGATGCGTACCTACGCTGAAGAGGAGCTTAAGCGACAGTTAGAGTCATTAAGTGGTGTGGCTGCGGTCCGGTTATCCGGTGGTTTACAGCAAGAGGTTCACATTCAGCTGAATCAAGAAAAACTGACTCAACTTAACTTAAATGCGGAACTTATCCGCAACCGTATCGCAGAAGAAAATATTAACCTCTCGGCAGGTAAAGTGATCCAAGGGGATAAAGAGTATCTGGTCAGAACGCTAAACCAGTTCAACTCCCTCGAAGAATTAGGCCAAATCGTTGTGTATCGTGACGCGCAGACATTAGTTCGACTGTTCGAAGTCGCCGAAATTGTCGACGCACACAAAGAACGTAACGACATTACCCGCATCGGTGATCAGGAATCGATTGAACTCGCTATCTACAAAGAAGGTGACGCCAACACCGTGGCTGTTGCCCGTAAAGTCACCGCGGCGCTTGAGACATTAAATGAAGAAGGCAGTAAATCAGAACTTAAGGTTATTTACGATCAATCAGAATTTATTGAAAGTGCCGTCAGTGAAGTCACTTCAGCAGCCTTGATCGGTAGCTTGCTATCGATGTTAATTATCTACCTGTTTTTAAGAGATATTATCCCAACATTGATCATATCAATCTCGATACCATTTTCAGTTATTGCCACCTTCAACATGATGTATTTTGCCGATATAAGCTTAAATATCATGTCTCTGGGAGGCATAGCGCTGGCGGTCGGTTTATTGGTCGACAATGCCATTGTGGTCCTCGAGAATATCGACCGATGTCGCTCCCTTGGCATGAATAAACTCGATGCCGCGGTAACTGGAACCAAAGAGGTCGCTGGCGCCATCTTCGCTTCGACGCTGACAACTTTAGCCGTATTTGTGCCATTGGTCTTCGTCGACGGTGTGGCTGGTGCACTGTTCTCTGATCAGGCGTTGACCGTCACCTTTGCATTATTAGCCTCTCTGCTCGTGGCATTAACCACTATACCTATGTTGGCATCTCGGGAAGGATTTAAGGCTCTGCCGCCTCTGATTGAAAAAGCGGTCAAGCCTAAGCCGGAAACCCGAGTCGCCAAGCTCAAGCATTACAGTGCAACCGTGTTCTCTTTCCCATTTGTCCTGCTGTTTAGCTATCTGCCAAGTCTATTACTGAC
>SDWK01000303.1 GCA_004195335.1 Shewanella sp. | reverse complement strand
ATGTCAGGCTCTGGGATTTTCCGTCGCAAGAAAGTATGAACGAAATTTTGGTAGTGGTCGTGACGTACAAAATATTCGTGAAGGAGTGAGCTTAGAAAAGCTGTTTAGTATCGCTGAGCACTGTGCTAATCCTGCACAAGCCAAGTTTGACATGCTTCGTTGGACAATCTTTAACTTACTCGTCTGCAATGCGGACTCACATGGCAAAAACTATTCATTCTACGTAACTCCTGATGGGCTTAAACCGACCCCATGGTACGATCTTGTCAACGTGCAGATGTATCCTGATTTTGATCAAGAGCTTGCAATGGCTATTGGTGATGAATTCGAGGCTGACAAGATCCACGCCTACCAATTGATCACATTTGCTGAAGAATGCGGAATTAAGCTGAACGTACTTGAATTAACTCTCAAGCAACTGGCGAAAGCTATTATCGGCAATCTGGATAAGGCGGAAAAACAAGCAGGAAAACTTACGGATGCTGAGTCCAAGTACGTTGAAATGTACAAAGAAACCATTCAAGCACGATGTGAATACTACCTGACTCAGGTTGAAGAAATGAAACTCATTAAGCTATAGCAAAACAACAACCATGTACTCAACTAGTGCTATGTGATGTCTAAACTAATTTGAAATCGGCCTAAAAAACTCATCAAAGTCGAGGGTATCGGACAAGAGAGGGCGCGAAAAATACGCGAGATGTTAATCCCATAATAATCGAACCTGAAGCATCAAAATCGAGAATACCAAGATCCGGGTTAACCCCAAGTTTAAACATATAGCTAGCTTGGGGATAACGGTTAGGTTAGAAAAGAGCAACCAGCGTGATTAGATAGATGGCGCAAACGCTTGGTGAGCGTTAACTATGGCGGCACTGACGTCGGCAACGCTTTGAGTGCCGTCAAACTTGTTATAGGTCAGCTTTCCAAAGTCAGCCAATTTGCCATAATACTTTACCAATGGCTTAGTCTGCTGATGATAGATCTCCAGACGACTCCTTACCGTACTCTCTTCATCATCGACGCGTATAACAAGCGCTTCGCCGGTCAGATCATCTTGACCTTCCACTTTCGGTTGCTTAAACACGGTATGATAAACACGACCGGAACCCGGATGAATACGGCGTCCCCCCATGCGCTTCACAATCTCTTCATCGGGCACATCGATCTCAACCACATGATCGAGTTCGATACTGTTAGCCACCATGGCATCGGCTTGTGCCAGGGTGCGAGGGAAACCATCCAACAAGAAACCGTTAGCGCAATCGCTTTGAACGATCCGCTCTTTGACTAAGCCAATAATTAAATTATCGGAAACCAACAGACCACTATCCATCAGCTGTTTAGCTTCCAGGCCCAGAGGGCTTTGAGCCTTAACCGCTGCACGTAACATATCACCTGTCGAGATCTGTGGGATGCCGTACTTTTCCATGATGAACTGCGCCTGGGTTCCTTTACCTACACCCGGTGCGCCTAATAGCATAATACGCATCTTATTATCGTCCTCTTTTATTAAGCTCTTGATTAAGCTTTTGATTAAATTTTTGATACAGGGCGGCCTGACTAACATAGCCGCCCTGTTCGATGAGATGGAGCTGGAGTGATGGTACTTTGGGCATGGAAACCCGGTTAAATCGGGTACAATGCCTTTCTTGCAAGGTTCTTGAAGGCTCAAGAACCTGGTTTACCTACCGCTTAATCAGCCAAGGCTTTCTTAATCGCTGGCATCATCTGCCTCTTACGCGATAGGGTGTCTTCCAGAACAAAAAGACCCTGGTTGTTTTGCTTCACACCAAAGGCTTTACTGGCTGTCTTTGCCTCTTTATCGCTGTTGGTGAGCACAAAAGCGGTCTTTTTCTGCATATCTACGATAGCGAAAAAGATCTGTTCTCTTTTCTGATTTTTACGGGCCTTTGCCATGGCACTGCGCAGCTCATCCACTCGTGCCAGTAGCTCGCTAGAGTCCAGCACTTCTGCCACACCAAAACCAATATCTTGGCCATTGACTGTGTAGTTCTTATAGTCGCCCACTACGACGTCATAAGCACTCACATCGGAAAGATCGGATTTAGCCTTAAACATCTCACCGGCAAAAGTATCGGCATCTATGCCCGCAGTTGCAGACAGCGTCTTGACCAGCTGCTTATCACGCTCAGTGGTTGTCACAGACTTGAGGTTTAGGGTGTCAGACAAGATTCCGGCCAGCAACAAACCAGCGGTTGTTTTCGACAGTGTCTTACCATTGTCTAAGGCATCATCGGCGATAATCGTAGCCGCAGATCCCCAAGGCTTAATAATAAAACTGATAGGCACCGATAATGAAATTGGATTGTCTCTCAGCGCGTGATGATCTATCACAGCCTGAATATTGTTTTGGTCCACGCCTTTCATTAGCTGTGTCGTTTGGTTGAAATCGACCAAGGCCACCTTGGCATTTTCCAGGTTTCTGGCCAATGGAGGCGTTTTTACATTTAGGTAATCCAACACATATTGGGTTTCTTTATTGAGCTTACCTGTACTGCGCGCCTGACCACCATAGATCTCAGCCGCCGTGATAGCAGACACTATGGTATCGGTGTCTGGGGTCGTATGGCCAAACCAAAGCGTATCAGATGAGATAGGCTGGGCATTGAGTGAGAGATCTAAGTCGGCGCTCTGGCAAGGTAATGCCATGGCCGCAGTTAAAGAAAGAGCAACAAGAGTTAAACGATGAAAAGTCATGATACTTCCCCGCAATTAATTATTATCTTATTAGAGGCCCGATTAAGCTGATTCGATCTAACCGGACTTGAGGTATCTAGCTTCGAGGGAAGTGTTAACCACCTTCCCCCATCAGGTTTTACATATCAATTACTCTGCGACGCCAGACCAGTAGTAGTGCTGGTTGCTACGAGTCTTAATATCCATACTCTTCTTGATGATAGGCTTTAAGTAATCCCTTGCTGTATCACCCAGTAGTTCATAGCCTTTAAGCACATTGCCACCGTCTAGCTTAGCGGCAAGCTTTGCCCGGCTTTTGACATTGTCCAGAGAGGAGCCTGTGGCCACAGCGACCAACAACTCACCTTTAGCACCGACCACTTTTGCAAAGGTCTGCTTCATGTTGCCCTTAGCACCTAACACGACAACCGAAAGCGGCTTACCATTCAAGGCTGTTTGATACACCTCGCCCTGAACACCTTTCTCACCTGCAATGGTCTGCTTATCACCGTTAGTTTTCACATTGATGCTGCCATCGAGATTACGTGTCTTGATCCCATCGAGAGTGGCAATCTTAACCTCTGGCGCAACATCCGGAGTCTTAGGGTTCTGCTGGGCATCGAAGCGTTGACTGACTGCAAAAGCGATCTCGGTCTTAGATTGAGACTGATCTTTAGCCAGCAGGCCTGCCTGCTTCAACTCACCGTAAAACCAGGTGTTTAGCTTATTGAGCTCTTCGCGATTCTTGGTTTTACCTTCGAAGCCAATCTCCAGTAATAGAGGCTCGCTGTACTTACCCTCTTTACCGAACTTTCCAGGTTCGATGATCTTTTTCCATATCTGAATTTCAACTTCATGACCGGCAAAAGGCCCGGTATTAATCCAACCTTTATACTTAGATTGACGCATGATGTCGGTCTTTAACACCTTGTCGGCACCATAACGCATCAGTGGAGTCATCTGCTTATATGCACGTCGATCTGCAAACATCAGGTAGTCGAAAATCTCCTGAGAATTAGCGTTGTAGAAATCAAAATTCAAAAAATTAAAACCGACATCGGTAGCAAGACTGTATAGATCGCCACCGATAGACACATCCACCTCTCCTTCGCCATTAATCAATGGTTTCAAGTCGGCAATATCAGATGAGCGAAGCTTATGGGTAAATTTGGATTTGCGCGGCTTACTGACGTCCAAACGAACGCGGAAAATCTCATCCTGACTCTTAAGGAATCGGTCCTGAGTGTCCATATAGAACCCTTCTTTGAACTTGACCTTGGCACGCCAGTCGATAAAGGGCGTCTTCTCGACGAATGCTTTACCTAGTTTCTTTCCTTCAGCATCCCAAAAATAGTTGTCATCGATCATGTAGTGCCACTCGATGTCTTTCATCTCCTTTAACGAGATGGGTTTAGCCGGGCCATAATCTTTTTTATATTCATAATCTAATTCGGTAATTTGTGGTGCGATAGCGATCAGCATTTCACCCGCATTATGCAATGCATCTTCGGTGCGACCTGGACGGCGTTTGTTATAACGGCCCGATTTGTTATTCATAATCCATTGGCCATTTTCCATCTCCAGCTCACCACCAATACGAGCCTTGTTCCCACCAATTAAGGCGGTGTGTCCGTATTTCTCTTTATACCCCCATTTTTTAGGCTTGCCGTCCTCGATGCGCATCATGCCTTCTTTGTATTTTCTTCCCCAAGGAGAAGTCACCTCAGGGGCGATAACGAAGTTACCATCCTTATCGATAACCCAAACATAACCTTCCCCCTCATCCAGCACGATAGGGTTGTCGGCATTACCGACTTGCAGGTAGGGATTTAATGCGATCTGATGGTGGTTATTGACTTCGTAAGCCTTAATGTAGGCTGGCGGCATGACAGGGCCATAGAGTGCATCCAAGTTGGCTGCGGCCATGGCGTTAAAGGCAAAAGGTAGAACAGATAGTGCGAGTAGATGTGATCTCATAGCTCATTTCCTTGAACGGTACTAAAAGTCGATTATTAGACGTTAACTTTTCCGATGAATGCCAGCTCCGCGACAGTCGTTGTCGCTACTTTACACAAGCGTAATGAGAGCATTTACCCGGTGCAGGATGTTATTGTAATTGCACACCTATTTACCTCATCTTCTTCCTGTCTAAAGGCATTCACTGCTGTGGCCAATTGAACCTGTTGTGGTTCTTATTTAACCATGTACCTAGAATAAACCTAATGAGAATCAAAACAGTGATTCAGATCAAAAAGTCTTAACTAAATCGTACACCTGTCTCTTATACACATCT